>JADJSV010000001.1:0-300000 GCA_016711505.1 Bacteroidota bacterium
CATTGATTTTAGAAATATTTCAATGCCTGTTCCTATTTCGACAGGGATGGACAGTCGAGGCACGTGTGCTTCTATGAGTGATTCACTAGGGTTTATTGTTTTGGCCGTATGCTGCACCCGATGGAAGATGTTACCACTGTAAAAGTCTATAAATACCAATCATCGAATTATGTTGAATGGAGATTCTATAAATGGGGCTGGAGTATGTGATGAAATGATGGGTATTCCAAAACCTGGAAACTCTTCGATTTACTATCTTTCCGTCCATATCCCGCCTTTCAGTCCATCAGGAACATTCTGTTTGGTGGTCGATATGACAGGCGATGGTGGATTGGGTGAGGTTATTAGTAAAAACAATTCAGTAAATATTGATTCATTATGTGGAAGGATGACAACAAATAGGCATGGCAATGGAAGAGATTGGTGATTGGAAATTATTTAAAGGATATTCTGCATTAGGTGATTCAGCCTTTTATGAATATCTGATTTTACCTGATACAATGATTCAAAGGATATAAATGTAGGTGGCAATTCTTGGGCAGGTTTGGGTAATCTTTGTTTTAATAAAGAGGAAATAAAATTGCTTTGTCAGTTTTGCAGGTCTGATAGAAACATTTGATTTTGATCGTTGCACCGGAGTGTTTTCAAATTCAAGGATCATTCAGTCGTCAATTTCAAAATAGTTTACAATTCTTTGGAGCTTGCTTCTCTCTAATTCAATCTGCTCTACATTGCAGATGAAATGGAAGTGTCTCGACTCTTTCAGCTTGATCTAGTTCATCAAATCCCTTTTTAAACAAGGATACTCTTGCTGTTATTACCACTTCTCGATATGGCGGAGGAGGTAATTTACGGCTAGCACCGGATAATAAAATTTACTGGTACATTGAATGGGGATCCGGGTGGAACTTTTCCTTATCCTTATCAATACATATGTACAGTCAGTATAATGTGAATTTGAGTGTAATTGAAAATCAGAATGTTGTTCAGGGCGGGTTGTAATCTTAATCCTATTTAGCTTTTACCTTGGCGGGAGAGAACTTATTAGGGATTACCAAATAATCCTGACTATGAGGATGGCACCCTTACTTGGGGTATTCATGCGATTCTTTGACGAATGACATTGATAAAATTTTGGAGAATGAATTAATTATTTATTCGAATCCATTCTCTGATATAATTATTTAATTCCCCGGAAAAGTTCAAAAAAGTAAGTGTTTATAACGGTTTTGGTCAAATTATTCTTGATAAGGTTAAATGAAAAAAAAACGAACTTAATCTTTCAATCTTCTGCCGGTACATATTATCTGGAATTTATCTATGAAAGGACTGTAGTTAGACGAAAAATGATTAAGATGAAATAAATAGTTTAATGATCAAGTCTTTTCCTGCTTTTAATATAATTATTGGACCTCTTTAATTTTTTGTAAATTTGTTTTGCAGAAAAAAATGAAACTAATAAACTGAGAATACATTGACTTTAAACTTTGAATTACACAAACCCCATCCTTAATAGTCAACTTCCTATCCGCCATATCCGCCAACTCATTAATATGAGTAACGATCACAAAAGTCTGGTTCATCGATTTACGGAGATCAGAAAAGTTGATGCAATGATTTTGCGGAAGCTGGATCCAGATTACCACGCTTGGTTTCATCTGCAAAAACAACAGCAGGGAGTTGATCAATGCTCTTGCAACAGCAACACGTTGTTGTTCGCCACCATAATTCAGACGGTCGATGTTCTTCACGGTCACTTAACCCTAATTGATTTAAAGCGCTTTCGCTTTTTGTAGCATCTGATTTGGAACTTCCGCCGATCCAGAGCGGCATCATGATATTTTCCAAAGCTGTGAATTCTGGTAAGGTGATGCGCCCTGAAAAACAAATCCGATCTTCTGGTTCCTAAACTGGCGATTTTTGTCACGTAGTTGTGGACTTCGATTCCATCGAGTGTCAAAATTCCGCTATCGGCATTATCTAATGTTCGAGAATAAGTAGTGTACTCTTTCCGGCACCTGAAAGCGCCGACAATGCTTACTATTTCTCCTTTATTTATTGTAAGATCGACTACCTTTGAGGACTTGTAAAGATTCGTACTTCTTGAATATTGCATTTGCTTTAATCATACATTAGCAAATGTACCTTGTGAAATTATCCACGTTTTATGACGAACTTATTGTTGGTTTTAATTTTTTATTACATTGGTCGTTGGGATTGAACTTTTTATATACAAAAATGACTCATGAAAATTAAATTTTACCTAACAAGTATTTTCTTCTTAATGGTCTTTTGTCATATGCCAGTGGCAGCAAAGAGGGGAGAGCCCATAATTTGGTTAGGTCTATTCTATTTCATGTGATAGTTCAAAAGTTTATGCTGCAACGACTGGAGGATTTATAGGTCTGATAATAATGGAAATTCATGGGTAGAAAAACATTAGCAGCGACAAAATTGTTGCATCGCAAGATAGCCTTGTCTATATTTATGTTACCGATGGTTTTAATTCTCAGTTAAAAAGTCAGTTGATTATGGTGATAATTTGTACAAGTGAATTCTACTCTTCCTAGTTTCAAATATTACTTCGCTTGCCATTTTAGGGTCTTACGTTTTTGTTGGGACAGGAAATGACGGTCGCTTTATGTCACCTGATTCCGAGGCTACCTGGATCGCTTTCGTTATATACTATCGATGCAGGTTTTTTTAAAACTAGCGAAATTACAAAATGGGAAATATTTGCAGTTACAATGCTGATACTGTTGTCATACTTCGATAGATACCGGTCAGACCTGGACATTTCAGGTTTTGGTTTTATTTATAATTACGGGTCAGAAAGCCTTACTTGGTTAATTGTTTAGGAGTAAAGGATTCATTGATTTTGCAGGAACAGCTATGGGTTTGCATAAGTCAACTGACAATGGATTACACTGGGACCAAATGTTAAATGGAATACCCGCAGCTACAATTTATGCAATAGCATCAACGGCATCTGCAGTATTTGCTTCAACGTTCAATAACCTTTATGTTTCATTTGATGATGGAAATTCCTGGGCGCTCAGTGATTCTGGAATTTCTAGCCATAAATGTCTATGATATAAAATCTGAGGCCAAAATGTTTTTATAGGAACATCATCTGCAGGGGTATTTCTATCTAATAATGACGGATCAACCTGGTCTGAAATGAATAATGGTATTGCAAATGTGACAGTCTGCAAAATTGAAGCAATACAGAATTCTTTATATTGTGTAGGGAGTAACGGATTTTATTATTCGAATGATCAGGGAGACAATTGGACTAAGAGTAATGGAGGTTTGACAGTTAATTATTTTAATTTAATGACGATCGCCGGATCAATTGTATATTGGTAGCTATGGAATTGGGTTTTTAAGTCGATTGATTTTGGAAACAACTGGACTTACAGTGCCTTTGACAGTACTAATATTTATGTATTGTATTCTTCAACCAATAATGTCTTCGCCAGCAAATCTTATGGTTGCAATTTGGGTCCTCATTTGGTATGGAGTCGATTGATAATGGCCTAGCATGCCCATTAAGTGATAGGGATTACAACATTGCCATTTAAAGACATGGCTACATTTGGAAGATATATTATTGCTGGTGGTGACTGTGATATTTAGTTGTCAGCAGATACGGGAAGAACCTGGACAATTATGTACACTTCTGATTTGCCCCGATACCGGTAATATCATCAGACTTACCTCTTCATTGTTTGTGAAGGTTCTTTGATTTTCCTTGCCACTGATGGTGGGGGTTTGTAATGTACTAGCGATACCGGTAGATCATGGGTCAGTAAAAGCATAAACATGTCCCGGCTAAGTCATACTACAAACATGGCCGTTGCGGGAATATACTTTTGCTGGCGGAGATCAAGGAGTCTATTATTCTACGGACAATGGTGATAGTTGGCTAGCAGCAAATGATGGAATTGAAATTTTTACTCAATACTATAAATAGACCTTATGTAAATGTCTAATAATTGATTCCACTTACATATATGCCGGCCTTTCAAATAATTCGATACTCTAAAGATCTCTATTTGATTTTGGAATTACAACTAATGCCGATAATTTTATTAAAAATTCTTCCGTTTCAATTTTCCCTAACCCTGCTGCTGATAATCTTAATATAGTTAGTTCGTCGAAATCAGTCCGTCGAAATTTTCAATTCAATTGGCTTTAAATACATTCTGAAAAATGTTTCTCCTAAAACGATGACGATCAATATTGAAAATTTGGCAAATGGATTTACATTACCCAGATTAATTTAAAGAGTGAATCTCTTATCAAGAAAATTGATTATTAAATAGGGTCAATGTCAAACCAATATTTGGTGAATTTATTAAGAATAAAATATACTTTATGGAAGATTATATTTCTTTCCAAGAAATTGACAATAAGCCAATTAAGTCGAAAACACGAATTTCTTTTCGAAAACAGTTTTTGTATTCAAAGGTTTTGCAGCAAATTTACAGGTAAACTTTTATTTTCAACTGTTTAACAGTATTTATAAAGCGGAATACTGATTTATTTATATGGATTACTCAAAGGCTGACCTCGTGGCCCGTAAGACATTTTATTTTATGTAAACATTTAAATATTTTCGTTAATTGCAGGTACATTTATTCACCGCAATAAATCACCAAAAAAAGTGTATCATGAATGAGCAAAAGACATGAAAAGTAATTTTCCTACGCTCGAAATACGCATTCAAAAATTGATACATTTGCTGAGGATGCTAAGAAACGTAATGAACAATTACTTTCTGAGATCCAAAACTAAAGGACGGGTTGACGGACGAACATGCAAGGTTCAACGTCTTGAAGAAGGTTATCGAAATTTGAAAGAGATCGAATCCTTCAACCAAACAAAGTATTAGTAATATGAAAGAAAAATTAGTGATGTCATCGGCGAGGTAGATCGTAGTATGTCGATGATAGATGATAACCACAAGTGAATCCACCCGAATGGGAGAATTACTGTCCATAAAAGTTTCCATTGCAAGCCACTTATCCGCTCCGATAACTCCGAAGAGCAGGAGAAAATTCCAGGCCGCTGAAAGTATCAATAAGCGCATCAAAGGACTTTGAAGACAACTATGCTGTCCAAAGACAAGCAGGAGATCTTATGCATGAGCGCCCTTCAGTTTAAGTGAAGCAATGGGAGCCTCAAAGCAGGAAAAAAGCCAGTTCAGATCAGGAAGCAATAGAACAAATCGAATACCTTACGCTTCTTGTCGACGAATATCTTGCGCAGGAAAAATTTTCTAAATAGGGCGTTCTTTGAAAATATAGTTTTGTGCATTTGCAAGATGATCCGGTTCGGTTTCTTGAATCGGTTTGTGCCTGCTCTTTCCCATTGACTTAATTCATTCCCGCATTACTTCCGGATCCTTACATAAACTCAACATTTCAATACAATTGGAGCTTCTCGTTCAATGACTACTATGGCAGGCTGCTCTTACCTCGGTAAGATTCCCTCAAAAGACAGCAGAAACCAGAACGGTCAGACCGCTCCACCCATGACTTAGGGGTTTAACAAGTCCCGGAATTAATGCGGGTTTTTTTTTACGTTTTTGTTGGTCGACTTTCGTCCTTCGAAAACGAAAAACTAAAAACGAATTACAAAAGACTAAAAACGAACAACCCAAATATACCATACCCCAATTATGCCTGAAATATCATTATTATATCTACTCATCGGAGTAATAGTTGCCCTGATCGTCGGATATGTCCTTGCGAACTCACTTGCTAAAAAGGCTGCTCTTCAAAAAGAACAGGTCGCAGGTGACAAAGCAAAGATCATTATCAAAGAAGCGGAATCAGAGGCAGAAGTGCTTAAGAAAAATAAAATTCTTGAAGCAAAAGAAAAATTCTTGCAACTGAAATCAGAACACGAAAAAGTGATCTCTGAAAAAGATAAGAATATCAATGCTGCTGAAAACAGAATCAAACAAAAAGAAACTGCTTTAGCTCAGAAGATCGAACAGACTCAGAAAAGAAAAGAATACGAAACTCTTCAGGCCAATCTGAAAAATCAGTTGGATATAATTGAAGGGAAAAAGAGGAACTTGGGAAAACAACATCAACGTCAGGTTGAACAGTTGGAAAAGATCAGCGGACTTAGTGTTGATCAGGAAAAGAGTCAGCTTGTTGAAGCATTGAAAGCAGAAGCGAAACCAGATGCCATGTCGTACATCAAAGACATCATGGAAGAAGCTAAACTTACTGTCAATAAAGAAGCGAAAAGATCGTCATTCAGACGATTCAACGTGTCGCTACTGAGCATGCTGTTGAAAATGCTGTCACAATTTTCAATATTGAAAACGACGAAGTAAAAGGACGTATCATCGGTCGCGAAGGCCGAAATATCCGCGCCCTTGAAGCTGCAACAGGAGTAGAGATCATCGTTGATGATACTCCTGAAACGATCATCCTTTCCGGATTCGATCCGGTTCGCCGTGAAATGGCTCGCCTTGCTTTACATCAACTTGTAAGCGATGGCCGGATTCACCCAGCGCGTATCGAAGAGGTCGTTGCAAAAGTGAAACGTCAGCTAGATGATGAGATCGTTGAAATTGGAAAACGTACAACTATCGACTTAGGAATTCACGGACTTGCTCCTGAACTGATCCGAATGGTCGGTCGTATGAAATACCGTTCTTCTTACGGACAAAATTTACTTCAGCACTCGCGCGAAGTGGCAAACTTATGTGCTACCATGGCTGCTGAACTTGGACTGAATGTAAAACTGGCTAAACGTGCCGGACTATTGCACGATATCGGAAAAGTTCCTGATGATGAGCCGGAATTACCGCATGCTATTTTGGGTATGAAACTGGCTGAGAAATTCAAAGAGAATCCTGAAGTATGTAATGCTATCGGTGCCCATCACGATGAGATCGAAATGAACAGTATGATCTCTCCAATCGTTCAGGTTTGTGATGCTATTTCCGGTGCACGTCCAGGTGCACGTCGTGAAGTTGTTGAATCATACATCAAACGTCTGAAGGACATGGAAGCTCTTGCGCTTTCCTATCCTGGTGTTGAGAAAACTTTTGCAATTCAGGCCGGTCGCGAATTGCGTGTAGTTGTTCAAAGTGAAAAACTGACGGACAAACAAGCTGAAGTACTTTCTTTCGACATTGCTAACAGAATTCAGACGGAGATGACTTATCCGGGTCAGGTGAAGATCACTGTGATCCGTGAAACAAGATCGGTGAATTACGCTAAGTAATTAATTTTATAAGTTCTTTAAATTATAAATGCTGATGTAAGTTTATTGCATCAGCATTTTTTAAAAAACAGAATGTCAGCAGACGAATTCGATATTATTATTGATCCAAACAGGAGAAGGTCCAATTTCAGAAAAGATCTTTGGAATTACCGGGGACTGTTTTATTTTTTGTCATGGCGTGATATTCTTGTACGTTATAAGCAAACAGTACTAGGTGTTTTGTGGAGTATCATCCGACCACTGATGACAATCTTTGTATTTACAATTATATTTGGAAGGCTTGCTAAACTTCCATCAGATGGTGTTCCATATCTCTTACTCGTTTCTGCAGGAATGATTCCATGGCAGTTTTTTGCAAACTCATTTACCGAAGCCAGCAATTCTCTGATCGCAAATGCAACCATGCTCAGCAAGGTTTATTTTCCACGTATAATTATTCCTGTAAGTTCTGTTGTTGTTTCATTCATCGATTTGCTCATATCATTTGCAATCATGATCGGAATCTACATCTGGTACCAGTTTGTACCGGACTGGCATCTGATATTTTTACCATTATTTATTTTGCAGGCAATTTTTGTAAGCATGGGACTTGGATTTTTAGTCAGTGCTTTGAATGTAAGGTACCGTGACTTCAGATACATCGTACCTTTCATTGTTCAGTTTGGTTTGTATATCTCACCCGTCGGATTTAAGACAAGTGTTGTTACCGGAGATCTGAAATATCTGTATGCTCTGAATCCAATGGTCGGAGTTATCGACGGCTTCCGTTGGTCACTACTCGGTGGAAATTTTAGTCTTGATAAAAGTACATTCGCGATCTCGTTGATCATGTCTGTCATCATATTTATAATCGGTTTCAATTACTTCCGTAAAGTAGAAAGAAACTTTGCTGATATTATCTGATCATGTCTGTAGTCATTCGCGTAGAAAATCTTACAAAGAAATATATCCTTCGGCATGAAGCAGGTCATTCCTATGTAGCTTTACGTGATGTGATTTCAGGTTCAGTGAAACGTGCTATCAAAAGAAAAGACACGTGTTACAAAGGAAGAGTTTTATGCTTTGAATGATGTATCATTTGAACTGAAAAAAGGAGAAAGAGTAGGAGTTATCGGAAGAAACGGTGCCGGTAAATCTACTTTGCTGAAAGTACTTAGCAGGATCACAGAGCCAACAACAGGCAGGGTCTCACTGAAAGGCAGAGTTGCAAGTTTACTTGAAGTCGGAACAGGATTTCACCCTGAACTTACCGGACGGGAAAATATATTTCTTAATGGTTCTATCCTCGGAATGAGAAAACAGGAAATTCGCAGGAAGTTCGACGAGATAGTAGACTTTGCAGAAGTGGAAAAATTTCTGGACACTCCTGTTAAACGATATTCATCGGGAATGTATGTCCGGCTTGCTTTTGCAGTTGCAGCACATCTTGAACCCGAGATCCTGATAGTAGATGAAGTGCTTGCAGTCGGTGATGCAGAATTCCAGAAGAAATGTCTGGGAAAAATGAATGACGTAAGTAAATCCGATGGCCGCACAGTTATTTTTGTTAGTCATAACATGGGGGCCATCAATGCTCTCTGCAGTAGTGCTATCCTGCTTGATAAAGGTCGTATCAAAGCCAATGGAAATACGGAAATGATTACCGGAATGTATTTCGGAGGCGGATTTGCTGAAGAAGGTGAATTTATTGTAGGTAAAGCCGGTAATCATGAAAAAGTGATTATAGAAAAAGCGATTCTTCGAAATGACAAAGGCACGGCACTGAATAATTTTCAATTTGGCGAAAGCATCAGTGTTGAAGTTGAACTTAATTCGCTGGAAGAATTTGAAAAACCATATTTGTGGCTTGGAATAAAAAATGGAAGAGGGCCGGTTACCGCTGCAACAGCTATGGTCGACGGATTTCGTCCTGATAAATTTGTAAAAGGAAAGAACATCGTTAAATGTACTTTCCTGAATGCACCACTCATGCCGGGACAATATTCCATCAATATGGGAATCCGTGCATCAGATGGATTGACACT
Organism: Bacteroidota bacterium; assembly: GCA_016711505.1. Lineage (NCBI taxonomy): Bacteria > Pseudomonadati > Bacteroidota > Bacteroidota bacterium. The sequence continues at coordinate 9,279 of JADJSV010000001.1, forward strand.
GATAACAGAATCAAAAGATGTAGCAATTTTCAGCATATCAACTGTTCTTTCCGAAGTCGGATTGAACGGCGGACTGGCTGATACTCTTGCTTCAGATACCGTAAGCCCGGTTATTCCTTATGAATGGGAATTTGAAGGCAATAAAAAATATAAATTTGACATTAAGAACTATGTTAAATAACAAATCAATATTAATTACCGGTGGTACAGGGTCTTTAGGAAAAGAACTGGTAAAAACAATTTTGCATAAATGGCCTGAAGTTAAGAGACTTGTTGTTTTTTCACGCGATGAACAAAAGCAATATCAGATGGCTCAGTAATTTCCTGAATCAAAATATAAAAGCATGCGCTATTTCATTGGTGATGTCCGTGATAAAGAAAGGTTAAAACGGGCATTCTCAGGTGTTGATTATGTTATCCATGCAGCAGCAATGAAGCATGTTCATATTGCAGAATATAATCCTGATGAGTGCGTAAAAACAAATGTTGGCGGTGCTGAGAATGTAATTAAAGCAGCTCTTGATACAGATGTAACCAAAGTAGTTGCGCTTTCAACAGATAAAGCATGTGCACCAATTAATTTGTATGGTGCAACAAAATTAACTTCTGATAAATTATTTATTGCAGCAAATAATATCAAAGGAAATAAAGACCTGGTATTTTCAGTTGTACGTTACGGAAATGTAATGGGCTCAAACGGTTCTGTAATTCCCTTTTTTCTTAACAAGAAAAAAACAGGAACGCTCCCGGTTACAAATTCTGATATGACACGTTTTAATATCACACTCAAAGAAGGTGTTGATATGGTCTTATATGCTCTTGACACAGCATGGGGCGGTGAATTATTTGTGCCTAAAATCCCATCTTACAAAATTATGGATGTTGCAAATGCAATTGCTCCTGAATGTAAGCATGTGATCACCGGAATCCGTCCCGGTGAAAAGATCCATGAAGAAATGATCACCAGTTCCGATTCATTCAGCACCTATGACCTTGGACAGTATTACGTAATTCTGCCTCAGGTTCCAAACTGGAAACTGGATGATTACATTAAAAAATTCAATGCTAAAAAAGTGGAAGAAGGATTCAGTTATACTTCCAATAATAATACTGAGTGGGAATCAGTTGAAAGTTTACGGAAACTCATTGTTGAACATGTTGACTCTGATTTTAAAGTGTAATGAATAAAAAAGTGATCCCATACGGAAGACAGAATATAACAGCAGATGATATCAAAGCTGTTAGCGATACCCTGCAATCTGATTTCCTGACTCAAGGTCCGGCAATAAAGGAATTTGAAAATAATTTTGCTGAATATATTGGCGCAAAATATGCTGTGGCTGTCTCAAATGGTACTGCTGCTTTGCATTTGTGCGCACTTGCTCTAAATGTAAAAGAAGGCCAGAAAGTTATTACTAGTCCCATTACTTTCGCTGCTTCTGCAAATTGCATTCGCTATTGTGGCGGTGAAGTTATTTTTGCTGATATCGATCCTGAAACATATTTGCTCGACATAAAAAGTGTCAGGAAATTACTGGAATCAGCACCAGCAGGTACCTACCATGGAATTATCCCTGTAGATTTTGCAGGTCGCGCTGTTGTTCTTCAGGCATTCAGAAAACTTGCTGATGAATATGGTCTTTGGATTATCGAAGATGCATGTCATGCACCCGGAGGATTTTTTACAGACAGCAAAAAGAAAAATCAATCATGTGGTAACGGAACTTTTGCTGATCTGGCAATTTTTTCATTTCACCCTGTTAAACATATTGCATGTGGAGAAGGTGGGATGATCACAACAAATGATGAAAGTTTATACAAGCGATTACTAACACTTCGTACTCATGGAATCACCCGTGAGGAAAAGCTTTTGAAAATACTCCGGCTTTCGCATCCGGAGAAGATAAAGCTGATTCCTTTCCGGCTTGGTATATGGAAATGCAGGAACTCGGATTCAATTATCGTCTGACAGATTTCCAGGCAGCATTAGGATCAAGCCAACTCAAACGTGCTGATGCCGGTTTAGTAAGAAGAAGGGAAATTGCAGCTACTTACCAAAAAGCTTTTCAGGGAAAAGATTTTATAGTTAGTCAGTCAGGTGTAGTGGAAGGACATGCATATCATTTATATATTCTTGAAGTAAAGAACCGACTTGGACTTTACAATCACCTTCGTGCAAACAATATTTTTGCGCAAATTCATTATATCCCTTGCCACCTGATGCCTTACTATAAAAAATTTGGCTGGAAGGAAGGTGATATGCCGCAAGCAGAAGCCTACTATAAGAATTGTATCTCTCTGCCTATGTATCCAACTCTTACAGAAGAAGACCAGACTTTTGTGATCAATAAAATTATGGAATTCTATGGCTAGATTGGCAATTATTCCTGCTCGTAGTGGTAGCAAGCGGATTCCGGGAAAAAACATAAAAGATTTTTTCGGGAAACCTGTAATTGCCTATTCAATACAGGCAGCTTTGGATTGCGGTCTTTTCGATGAAGTAATGGTTTCAACTGACGATTTAAAGATCGCTGATATCGCAAAAGCTCATGGCGCACAAGTTCCTTTTTTAAGAAGCGAAAAAAATTCAGATGATCAGGCGACAACTCTTGAAGTTATCAAAGAAGTTCTTAATTATTATAAGACGAACCTGAATAAAAGTTTTGATCAGATCTGTTGCATTTATCCTGCTGCTCCTTTGATCAATGCTTCACAACTGAAAAAAGGTTTTGAAAAACTCACATCAGGAAAATTTGATTCTGTTTTTCCTGTTGTGGAATTCAGTTATCCTGTCTGGCGAGGAATGGAACTTTATGAAACAGGAAAAGTAAATTTTATCTGGCCGGAATTTCTCAATTCAAGAAGTCAGGATCTGAAAAAAGTTTTTCATGATGCCGGTCAATGGTATTGGATGAATGTAGCTACAATTGGAAATTCTGTTTTTACTGATAATTCATCATCAATAATCATGATGGAAGAAGAAGTACAGGACATTGATAATCCTTCTGACTGGAAATTGGCAGAATTAAAATACCGGATGCGGAATGAAGCCTAGGTTATGTATTCGAACTGATGGAAATTCTGTCATGGGACTAGGGCATTTAATGCGCTGTTTCGCTCTTGCACAGATGGTAAAATCGAAATTTTCTGTTTGCTTTTATTGTCTGGAAATTCCACCAACTTTGGCTGCCAATATTATTTCAGCCGGATTTGAATTTCATAAAATTAGTTCGGATGACAAATTTGTTGAGTCGGTAAATGGCGAAGATCTTGTTATCCTCGATGGATATCAATTCACTGAAAGTTTTCAAGTTGAATTAAAGAGAGTAGGTGTAATTCTCATTTGTATAGATGATCTCCATGATAAGCATTATTTTGCTGATCTGATTCTCAATCATGCTCCCGGAATAACATCCGGTAATTACTCCGCAGAAATTTATACTCAATTCGCCTTGGGGTCAGACTATGTTCTGCTACGTCCGGGATTTTTAAAAGCTGCTTCAGAGACCGATGTAAAACACGACAATGAAATTGCATTCATTTGTTTTGGTGGAGCCGATCCCAGGAATATGACTCAGCAGGTTTTAAAAATTGTAAGCAGTCACACTCAGTTTAAAGAGATAAACGTTGTAACCGGGTCTGCATTTACAAATGCTGAAACAATACAATCAATTGCCGATAAAGATATCCGTATAAAGTATTTTCAGTCGATTGACGATGACCGGATGCTCGCGCTCATGCAGAAATCCGGAATAGCTATCGTTCCGGCAGGTGGCATATTGCTGGAATGTCTGGCCGCAGGGTGTAATGTAATCTCAGGATTGTATGTTGACAATCAAAAATTTATTTACTCAAATTACTTGCAGGCAAACACTTTTACTGACGCCAAAGATTTCAGTGAAGTGAATATTATTTCTGCTATAAAGACTGCTGTTTCGAAACCGCAGGTTAAAAGAAAATTCTTTGATGGTAAATCGGGAATCAGAATTGAAAAAATTCTACTCAACTTAGCTGAAGCAAAAAAAATTACATTGAAAGTAGCATCAATTGAAGATACTGATACTACTTTTAAATGGGCAAATGATCCTGTAATCAGAAAACATTCTTTCAGCAAAGCTGAGATCAGAAAAGAAGAACATGTTCTCTGGTTTGAAAGAAAAATTCAATCAGAAGATTGTATCTACCTGATCGCATTAAAGGATGATATTTCTGTTGGTTCTATTCGTTTTGATCTGAATGAAGGTGATGCCCTTATCAGCTACCTGGTCGACCCACTATATCATGGTTATGGTTATGGTCAGGTATTATTGTGTAAAGGGCTTGTGTTTTTAAAAAACATAGCTGATTCAAGAGGTTATGTTCTACAAACAGTTTCGGGAAAAGTTTTCAAAGAAAACATTTCTTCTTTGAAGGCCTTCGAGCGTACCGGATTTAAAATTGAAAGTGAAACAGCAGAATACGTTACATTCACAAAACAAATAGCAGCATGAAAGAAATAAAGATCGGAAAATTTGTTATTTCAGACAGTTCGCCAGTTTTTATAATTGCTGAACTTTCTGCAAATCACAATGGGCAAATCGAACATGCAATACACACAATCAGAGAGGCAAAAAAAGCAGGTGCTGATTGTATAAAACTACAGACATATACAGCTGATACGATCACTATTGATTCAACCAATGATGATTTTAAAGTCAGTCAGGGAACATTGTGGGATGGCAGATATTTATATGATCTCTACAAAGAAGCATATACTCCGTGGGAATGGCATCAAAAACTTTTTGATGTTGCAGCTGAAGAAGGACTGATCTGTTTTTCATCGCCATTCGACAATTCAGCAGTAGATTTTCTTGAAAAATTAAATGTGCCGGCTTACAAAATTGCATCTTTCGAGATTACTGATATTCCTTTGATCGAATATGTTGCATCTAAACAAAAACCTGTTATCATTTCCACAGGAATTGCAGGCATTGATGATATTGAACTTGCACTTGATGCATGTAAACGAATGAATAATGATCAGATAATTCTTCTGAAATGTACTTCGAGTTATCCTGCAGAATTAAGTGAAGCAAATTTATTAATGGTCAAAGACCTTTCTGAAAGATTCAATGTGTTTTCAGGATTGTCGGATCACACAATGTCGAATACAGCTCCTGTTGTTGCTACTGCATTGGGTGCAAAAATAATTGAAAAGCATTTTATCATAGATAGAGCTGTTGGTGGACCTGATGCAGCATTCTCTTTAACAAAAGATGAGTTTGCAAGTATGGTTGCAGAAGTAAGGAAGGCTGAACTTTCACTTGGTGTAGTTGATTATAAATTGACACCAGGACAAGAAAAGGGAAAACAATTTTCGAGATCACTTTATGTTGTTAAAGATATTAAAGCAGGTGAATTGATAACTGAAGAAAATATTCGTTCTATCCGCCCCGGATTTGGCATGCATCCAAAAAATTACAAAGACGTAATTAATACAAAAGCAAAAAAGGACTATAAAAAAGGAGATCGGTTTTCAATCTGATTAACTTCAAGATAAAGTAAGAATGGGAAACAATGAAAAATTTGATCCGAGAGAGTTACCCGGCAATCGGAGTTGTGTACTGAATAATGAATACGGAGATACGGAGGTATTGGCCAAATATTGTGGCTTTGAAAAAGTCCCTAAACCGGTAATCGCAGAATTGCAGCATGGGTGGATGATGCCTGAGAGAAATGTAAACCCTGAATTTGTTGTTGGTAATGACGGACTTTCCCGGACCAGAAAAAATAAACAGTATCTCGTTACAAGAAGTGATCAGGCAGAATATCTGAAAGAGTGAAGGGTATACAAATGTTGAAGCTATTGGTTTCCCGATAATATATGTGGAGAAACCAAAGATCAAGCGACTTGAAAAAAGTTTATTGGTCATGCCTGTACATTCTTTATCAGATACCCGCGAACATTGGAATGATGAAGAATATGCTTCCTATATAGATTCTGTTTCTACGAACTTTGAAAAGATCGTTCTCTGTTTACATAGTTCATGTTTGAAAAAAGGAAACTGGATCAATGCATTTAAAAGAAGAAATATTGAAGTTGTACTTGGTGCTGACCCCAGAGATTGTAATACATTTCCAAGACTTGCATATCTGTTCAATAGATTTGAATATGTGACATCAAATCAAATGGGTTCACACATTGCTTATGCTGCATATTTTGGGGCGAAACCTTCGATTGCCGGTCCTGAACCGAGGTTTGATAAAACCGATTATGAGAATACAGTTTTTTATAGGAATGTACCGGAGATGCTTATATTGTTAGATGAATGGTATAAGACAGGTTACTTTAAAAAACTATTTTCTTTTCTGTATTGTGAGCCACATCTGGCCTATCAATTAATTGAATGGGCAGAATTTCAATTAGGAGAAAAGGAGAAAAAAAGTAGAGATGAATTAAGAAACATCCTTGGTTGGTCAATGAAAGACAGATTGATCTATGAATTGAAAAATAAAATCAGAAAAGTAATCAGGAAATAAATGAAGGCATCAGTCATTATACCAACTTTTAACCGGTCAGGACAGTTGTCAAGAACACTCGCAAGTCTTGTTGCTCTTGATTACGGACTTGACTTATTCGAGATTATTGTTGTCGATAATGGCTCTGTGGATGATACAAAACAAATTGTTGACTCATGTATTGTAAAATTTCCTCATCATAAGATCCGGTATTTTTTTGATAATGTTCCCGGACTTCTTACCGGTCGTCATCGGGGCGCAAAAGAAGCAAAGGGTGAGCTATTGATTTTTATTGATGACGATATTAGTGTTGAAAAAAAATGGCTGAAATCCATCGTCGAGACATTTGAAAATTATCCCGATGTGCATCTGGTGGGCGGTAAGTGTCTTCCTGCATATGAAAAAACTCCGCCTGAATGGTTGGATGCATTCTGGAAAGAACTTCCCGATGGTGGTAAAATGCTGACAGATCTCAGCCTTTGTGATTATGGCGATAAAGAAAAAGAAGTCGATCAGACGTGGATCTGGGGTTTGAATTATTCGATAAGAAAAAGTTCTTTCCTGAAATTCGGCGGTTTTCATCCTGATAACATTTCTCCGCGCTATCAACATTTCCAGGGTGATGGAGAAACCGGATTGTCCTTAAAATTGAAAGAGAATGGCGCAAAAGCGTGGTACAATCCGCAAGTTATTGTCTATCACGAAGTACCCGCGGAAAGAATGACTTATTTTTATTTTGAAAAGCGCTATTTCTATCAAGGTGTATGCAATTCCTTTACCGGGATCAGGCGAATAAAAGGTTCGAGAATCCGGAAAATTATTGCCACTTTTGTGGAAATGTCAAAGGCGCTTGCAAGAAAAATTCTCAGAACAAATGCATTCAAATTGACAAAAAATAATAATGTTAGTATTGAAGTTCAATTACTGTTTGCAAGACTCTCAGAAATGGAGAAAGCAGGTTACAGATTCCATCAGAAAATTGCATGGAGCAACCCGCAAGTAATGGAGTGGGTATTGAAAGAAAATTACTTTGATTATAAACTTCCCGAAGACTGATGCTGGAAAAAATAATTCATAATGAACAATTGCTTGCTATAATAATTGGTAATAATTATAAGCAGGATGGAATTGCATTCTTTACTGACGATAATTTTTCTCAGCAATTAGGATACATGAATCGTCCGAAAGGTTACGTCATAGAACCACATCGGCATAATCTTGTTTCTCGGGAAGTCGTGCAAACACAGGAAGTCTTATTTGTTAAATCAGGAAAAGTCCGTGTTGATTTTTATAATGACGAACAGCAATACATCGAAAGCAGAGTGCTCGTTCAAGGCGATGTAATTTTACTTGCTGCCGGTGGACATGGTTTTGAAATGCTTGAACCAAGTGAAATGATCGAAGTAAAACAAGGGCCTTACATTGGAGAAAAAGATAAAGTTCGGTTTGATCCTACATCGGATCCTAAAGTTGAAGTCAAATAATTATGATTCCTGTAAATACACCCTTGCTGAATGGCAATGAAGAAAAATATCTTCTCGAATGTATCCGTACAGGATGGATCTCTTCTGAAGGTCCATTCATAAAAGAATTCGAAGAGAAATTTTCTGCTTATGTGAATCGGAAACATGGGATAGCTGTTGCAAATGGTTCTGCTGCACTTGATATAGCTGTTCAGGCATTGCAATTATCGCCTGGTGATGAAGTGATCATGCCGGCTTTTACGATCATCTCTCCCGCGCAATCTGTTGTCAAAGCCGGTTTGATTCCTGTTCTGGTAGATAGCGATCCTGAAACATGGAACATGGATGTTTCTTTAATAGAGAATAAAATTACCTCCAGAACGAAAGCCATCATTGTTGTTCACATCTATGGTTTACCGGTAGATATGGATCCGGTACTTGCACTTTGTAAAAAACATAACTTACTTCTGATTGAAGATGCTGCAGAAATGCACGGACAAACTTACAAAGGGAAAGTCTGCGGGTCATTTGGTGATATCAGCATTTTTAGTTTTTATCCTAACAAACATATAACAACCGGCGAGGGTGGTATGATCGTTTGCGATTCTGACCATCTTGCTGCCCGCTGTCGAAAACTCCGGAATCTGGCCTTTGAACCGGATGGAAGAAGGTTCATTCATTTTGAACTTGGCTGGAATTACAGAATGACAAATATGCAGGCTGCATTGGGTCTTGCTCAACTGGAACGTATCGGAGAACATATTGAAAAGAAAAGAAAAGTCGGTAAACTTTATCAGGATGGCCTTTCCGGTCTGAAAAATTTTCAGTTTCCTAAAGTAAAAACAGAATATTCAGAAAATATTTTCTGGGTTTATGCACTCGTTGCCGAATCACAAGCATTATGTGAATCAACAGTTGAAAAACTTTCAAAGGAAAAAATTGGTACACGCCCGTTTTTCTGGTGTATGCATGAACAACCTGTTTTTCAGAATATGGGATTGTTTAAGAATGAAAAGTATCCTGTTGCTGAACGCCTTGCGCGAAATGGATTCTATCTTCCCAGTGGACTCGGACTCTCAGAGGAGGATGTGAATACTGTTATATCAACTATGAAAAAAATTTGCAGCTGATCTGTATTCGGAGAAGTAATTAATCAATCTATCTATGAAGATCGCAGTTTGGATTTTATCTGATTATAAGCAGCAAATGGGAGGCGGTTTCGCTCTCTATGATAAGTTTATTCAGATGATTGATGCATTTCAGTTTTCAGAAGAACTGGAAGTTTGCTTTGTCGGTCATAATCCCGCTTCGAATTATAATTTTAAAAAGAAATATATTCAGCTAAATTATTTTCATAGTCTTACTGAAAACAGAACCGGAAAACCGTCTGCATTATCTGCATTCATTCATAATAAACTGGCACGTTACTCCCATAGAATTCCAGTTCTTAATAAACGAGAGCGGAAACAATTGGATGCAAATGATGTTGATCTGATCTTTTATCCTGTTCAGGGTTTCAGAAAAATCCCTGATTTCCCATTTGTAGTTTCTAACTGGGATATTGGACACAAAGCTTCCTATGCCTTACCGGAATTAGGGATGAATTATTCATTTGATTATCGTGATAAATGGTATTCAAAAGGAATTTTTAAAGCACTAATGGTTTTCGCTGAATCAGAATCCGGACGGGAAGAACTATTGTACTATACCCGGTTGAATCCACAACGTGTGCAGATCATTCCTTTATTTCCGGGTGGAGTAGTAAACATAAAAACAGATAAGTCGATTACTGCTTCAAAGATCGATAAACTTTCCTTGCAGTTCCTGCACAATTCTGGGCACATAAAAACCATTACAATTTATTACTTGCATTTAAAAAATTGCAATCAGATTTTCCTGACCTAAAACTTGTACTTACAGGATCTGATAAAGGAAATAAAGAATATATCAGAGATGTTGTCAGTAAGCTAAACCTGACTAACAATGTTTTATTTCCCGGGTTTGTAGACAATGAAACAATGGTTGGTTTTTATTCGCATGCTTCAGCGATGATCATGCCTTCTTTTTTAGGACCGACAAATATGCCGCAGCTTGAAGCACGCGAATTGAATTGCCCTGTGTTATGCTCCAATCTTCCCGGACATATTGAAATGATGGGAGCGGGAGCTTTGTATTTCAATCCTGCTGATCATATTGAAATGTATGAACAGATGAAAAAAATTCTCGACATTCAATTTAAAGAGGATCTGTTGAAGAAAGCAGCTGATAAATTATCGACTTCGTTCTTCACTCCTGAAAATGCATTGAAGCAGCTTGATCTGCACCTGAAAAATTTAATTCCTGTTCGTAAAAGCTGGGGAAAAAGCAGTAAAATCTTTTAAACGCCGGCTATGAAATTCTCTGTTATCATCCCATCTTATAATCAGGAAAGGTTTATCGGAAGTACACTTGAAAATGTTGTGAGGCTGAAAAGTGATGCTGCAGAAAAGGGAACTGAAATTGAGATAATACTTATAGATAGTGAATCAAATGCTGAAGTGCAAAAGATCATTTCTTTGTTCAGAAAAGATCTCGATCACATAGATATCAGTAAAGACAAAGGGCAATACGACGCAATTAATAAAGGATTGAAAATTTGCTCGGGCGATTACTGGACATGGTTGAATACAGATGATCATATCGATATCAATGGATTTTTCAAATTGGTGGAAATCCTGAAGAAGGATCCTGATATTGATTATATCTATGGCGGCATTCAATATATGGATACTGATAACAAGCTTATCAAGGATGTAAAAGCAAAAATATTTACTCTTGATTCGTTGGTCAATTTAGATCCCGGGATCTATCAGCCCGGTTCATTTTTTAAAACATCATTTACAAGAACTGTCGGAGAAATTTCTGCTTACAGATGCTGCTTTGATTATGAATATATTCTCAGATGCCTGAAGAAGGACGCAAAAATTTATGTATGCGACTTTCCTTTATCGAGATTCCGGTATTACAGCGATTCAAAGACAGGTTCGATGATTCCTGTATTTATCAGGGAACAATTGCTCATTAGCAAAGATTTTGGTCGTAAGCCTTACAGCAAACTTACCTGGTTCTCAAATTTACGTTTGCTGAAACATAGATTATTCCCACGCCAATGAAAAAAGTTCTTTTATTGGCGGATGAAGCATCTTCACATACACAGAAATGGGCTGATGCAGTTAAAGCAAACGGTTTTGATGTCCGGATCTTTTCGATTCGGAGTTCTGATAAAAGTGATCTGCAAAAAGCTTCTTACATTCAAAATCTTTCCCGGTTGAAAAAAACGATCAGTGATTACAAACCGGATCTTATGCATGCGCATTACGCAACAAGTTATGGCTTGCTTGCTGCACTATCCGGGTTCAAGCCTTATCTGATCTCTGTCTGGGGTTCTGATATTTTTGATTTTCCTAAAAGATCTTTCTTTCACAGACAAATTCTGAAATATAATTTAAGAAATTCGAAATGTGTAGTTTCATCAAGTAACGTGATGGCGCAAGAAGTCAGAAAGTATTTTTCCGGACCAATTGAAATTATACCTTTTGGAATTGATCTCGCAGTTTTCACAAGAGTTGCTACAAGAAAGAAAATGCTTACTATCGGTATCATTAAATCCATGGAGGACTACTACGGAATTGAAGAACTGATCAGAGCATTCAAAAGTGTAAGGGAGAATAATTCTGATACCGAATTAAAATTACTTTTGATCGGTGGCGGAACAAAAATTGAAAAATATAAGCAAATCGTTTCCGGTCTGGGATTAAATGAGTTCGTGGAATTCCGGGGTAAGATCTCTCAGGATCTTGTTCCTGCTGCGCATAATGAAATTGATATTTTTGTGAATCCTTCTGTTCATGAAAGTTTTGGTGTAAGCGTGCTTGAAGCATCAGCTTGTGAAAATCCGGTTGTGGCTACTAATGTCGGTGGATTAAAAGAAGTTGTCGTAAATAATTCCACCGGATTGATAGTGGAGCAGGGAAATCAGAATGAATTGATAAAAGCAATCTCTTATTTTGTTGAGAACAGAGAACAAATTGATATTTTTGGAAAACGAGGACGTGCATTTGTTTCCGGAAATTATGACCAGAGCAATGTCCGCCATAAGATCAAAGATCTTTATACTTCGTTTTTAAAATCAGGAAAGCAATGAAAATACTAACAGTAGTAGGAGCGAGACCTCAATTTGTTAAAGCTGCTGCAGTCAGCAGAGAACTTCGGTTGCATCCATCGATTCAGGAGATCATACTTCATACGGGTCAGCATTACGATGATAAAATGTCGGAAGTTTTTTTCCGCGAAATGGATATTCCTGAACCTTTTTTGAATCTGGAAATTCATGCATCTACTCATGGTGATATGACCGGACAAATGCTCATTGGAATAGAAAAGGCCTTGGTCAAAGAAAAGCCTGATGCGGTTTTAGTTTATGGTGATACAAATTCAACTTTAGCAGGAGCACTTGCTGCTTCAAAATTACAGATCAAACTTATTCATGTTGAAGCCGGATTACGAAGTTTTAATATGGCTATGCCTGAAGAAGTAAACAGAATTTTAACAGACCGGATCTCTGATTTACTTTGCTGTCCTACCGATCAATCACTATTGAATCTGAAAGCTGAAGGGTTTGATACTTTTGGAAGTGCTGTTGTAAAGACCGGAGATGTAATGCAGGATGCAGCAATGTTTTATTCTGAACGTTCAGCAGCTCACTCAACTATAGTCAAAAGTTTATCCTTTGAAAAGTATATACTTTGCACATTACATCGTCAGGAAAATACTGATGACCCCATAAGGTTAAAAAATATTATAGAAGCGATCAATGAAATTCACAAACAGATTCCCGTTGTGTTGCCAATTCATCCAAGAACAAAAAAGAAATTAGAAGCGACAGGGCTTGTTTTGGAATGTAAAACAATTGAACCTGTTGGATATTTTGATATGATCGAACTGATCAAACACTCATCTTTAGTAATGACTGATAGTGGCGGTTTGCAAAAAGAAGCATATTTCTTTTCAAAACTTTGTGTTACTCTGCGTGAGGAAACAGAATGGATTGAATTGATTGAAAATAAATTTAACGTTCTTGCCGGAGCTGATAAACAGAAAATTGTTTCTATGGTAAACGATTCACTCAATCGCAAATTCGCGGCAGGTTCAGATTTGTATGGTGGTGGAAAAGCATCGTCAAATATTGTAGAAGCTATTAAGAAATATATCTGAAATGCGCCTGCTAATTCTCACACAATATTTTCCGCCTGAAGTGGGTGCCCCGCAGAATCGGTTATTCGAATTAGCGGTTCGACTTCAGAAGATGGGGGTTGACGTGACGATTTTAACCGCAATGCCGAACTATCCGAAGATGATCATTCACAGTGATTATGTAGGGAAAAAATACTGTTATGAAGAGATCGATCAGCTAAAAGTTCATCGGTCTTCTATATTTGTTTCGACTGATCGTTCAATCATCAAACGTCTGCTCAATTATTTTTCTTTTGTATATAGCTCTTATCGCATCGGAAAGAAAAAGACAGGGAAGTTTGATTATATATTTTGCGAAAGTCCACCGCTCTTTCTGGGTATATCTGCATACCTGCTTGCGAAAAGCAAAAATGCGAAACTGATCTTTAATGTATCAGATCTTTGGCCGGAAAGTGCAGAGAAACTTGGACTGGTTACCAATAAACTACTACTAAAAATTTCTACCTGGCTGGAAGAATTTCTTTACAGGAAATCAGCTTTAATTACCGGTCAGACGAAAGGAATTGTGGCAAATATAAAATCAAGGTTCCCACAAAAAATTGTTTACTGGCTGCCCAATGGTGTCGACCTGAGTTATTATGATCCTACACTTTATACAGCAGATTGGAAAAAAACTGCAGGATTCAAAGATTAAGATAAGATCTTTTTCTATGGTGGTATAATTGGTTACGCGCAGGGGCTGGATATAATTTTGAATGCAGCTCTTCAGCTTAAAGATAGAAATGAAATCAAATTCTTATTGCTGGGAGATGGACCGGAAAAGGAACGATTAGTTGAAAAACCAAGGTCGCTGGGATTAGAGAATATTTATTTCCGGGCTCCCGTTACTAAAAAGGAAATGCCGCATATTGTTGCAGCAATAACAGCATCAATTATTCCACTAAAGAAACTGGACTTATTCAAAGGAGCAATTCCTTCAAAAATATTTGAATCTCTGGCCATGAAAAAGCCGATATTGCTCGGTGTGGATGGTGAAGCGAAAGAACTGTTTATCGATGAAGGTAAGTGTGGCATGTTCTTTACTCCTGAGTCAGAGGAGGAGTTAGTAAGAAGTATTTTATATGTATGCGAACATCCTGAGGATGTTAAAGTCTGGGCCGAGAATGCCAGAAATTATGTTGACAAGAAGTTTAACCGTAACTCAATTGCTGAGAATTTTTTCCGTCTTTTAACGGAGAATAAAAATTGAATTTTTATTACTTAAGTAAATCAGGTCCAGATACTGAAACAGAAAAATGATCCAAAAATTAAAAAATACTTTTTTGAATTTTGGATATATTCTGCCTCTATCGCTTTCTTTTCTCTTGCCATTTGGGATCAATTATACCTTGATAATTATTATCTGGGCAATGTTTTTTTTGTTTTTTAATGATACCGGTAAAGCTTTAAAGAATATCTTTTATACAAAGTGGAGTTATGTCCTTATTGGATATTTTTTGATCCATGCCATCGGATATTTTTTTTCCGAAAATAAGGGAGTTGCATTATTTGCAATAGAAAAAAAACTTGGCTTCCTGATCTTTCCATTATTCATATTCTCCTCCGCTTATACAACAAAACAAGTCAACAAGATCATAGATGCATTCATTGCAGCGTGTATACTTTCATCCCTTTTTTGTATTGCAAGAACTATCTATAGATATTTTGCCGATGGGGTAAATGATTTCTACTATAAAGAATTCTCGTACTTTTTACATCCCAGTTACTTTGCAATGTACCTGATTTTTGCGATCATACTTTTGATCTTAGTCGTTAAAAGGAGATCTACAGAGGTGAAGAGGAGTTATATTTATTCCATTTTCCTGCTGTTCATCGTAGCGATCTATTTCTGTAGTTCAAAAATGGGATTGTTATCTGCATTACTGGTATTACCGTTGACTTTTATTATTTCGGAGAAAGTGAATGCGAAAATTCTATCCGGAACTCTTTTGATTCTGGTGGCTGGTCTTTTTGTAACGAACAAATTTTTCCCGGAGCCATTTGACAGAATGAAAATGGCAGCAAATGTTATGTTTTCAAAAAAGGCAATTGATAAAAGTGATGTGGAAAGTACAGCTGTTCGAATTTTGATCTGGGAAGAATCTGTGAAAATTATAAAGGAAAATTTCCTTTTCGGAACAACGCCAGGTGATTTGACCGATAAGCTGAATGAAGCATACCAAAAAAATGGATTGACTGGTGCTTATGCCAATAGCTTGAATGCTCATAATCAGTTTTTGCAAACATTTATCGGAACAGGAATTATCGGATTTATTTTATTACTCCTGATGACAGTCTATGCATTGGTTTATGCAATTATCCGAAAGTATTATTTGCTGGCGCTCTTCAGCCTTTTGGTCATTTGTAATTTTATGGTTGAATCAATGTTACAGGTTCATGCCGGGTTTATCTTTTTTGTGTTTTTCTTTTGTCTGCTTATTCGTTACGATCTTACAGATAAAGCTGAAAGGCGCGCAATTTGACCCTAAAATATGTATGAAATTACACAGAATAGCGAAAAATTGCCGTTATTTTTTTTTATCTTCGTCCCTCTAAACTTGATACTGTGATTTCGGTTTAAAACAAATGAAAGCTTGAATAAATGATTCCTTTTCACCACCCAGGATCGATCAGAAAATTATTGATGAAGTTGTTGATACCTAAAATCAGGGTGGATTACGACCGGACCTAAAACAAAAAAATTTGAAAAACTTCTCGCAGAATATTGCGGGAATAAAAGAACTATTTGCCTGAATTCTGCTACTGCCGGATTAGAGATCATGTTGATCTGGTTTGGAGTCAAAGAAGGCGATGAAGTTATTCTCCCATCATACACTTATTCAGCAACAGCAAATGTAATTATGCATTGCGGCGCTAAGCCTGTTTTTGTTGACGTAAAATCTGATTTCAATATCGATCCTGAAAAAGTAAAGGCTGCTATCACTTCAAGAACAAAAGTAATCATGCCTGTTGATTTTGGTGGCTGGCCTTGCGATTATAATGCATTGAATGAATTAGTGAATGATCCGGAAATAAAAAATCTTTTTTCACCTGCATCAGATGAGCAAAAAAAACTGGGAAGAATTTTCGTTCTCGCAGATGCTGCTCACTCTCTGGGCGCTAAACAGAACGGGAACAAGTCAGGTACTCTAACCGATTGTTCTGTGTTTTCATTCCATGCTGTGAAAAATCTTACAACGGCTGAAGGTGGAGCAGTGGCATTAAATTTTGCTCATCTCGACAATGATAAATTGTATGATGAACTTTGTGTAAAGACTTTGCATGGACAAAACAAAGATGCACTTGCAAAAATGCAAAAAGGAAACTGGCGATATGATATTGTAGAAGCCGGTTACAAAATGAATATGACCGATATTCTTGCAGCTATCGGACTTGTTGAACTTGAGAGATACGAAAGCGAAACTCTTGTAAAAAGAAAGGCGATCTGTCAGGCCTACAATAAAGCATTCGGAAGTAAATCCTGGGCTATTTTACCTGATATGGAAAATTCAACTCAGGAATCGTCATATCATTTGTATCCCTTGAGAATTTCCGGTATCGATGAAGCGAAACGAGATAAGATCATGCAGCAGATCTTCGACAAAGATATCAGCGTCAATGTGCATTTTATCCCTGTTCCAATGATGTCTTTCTATAAATCACGTGGCTATTCAATTGAAGATTACCCTGTCTGTTACCGGAATTATTCCTGTGAAATCTCATTACCTGTCTTTTTTGACCTCACTTTTAGCCAAATTGAACAAATATCCCAATCTGTTATACAATCCGTAGAAGAAGAATTATATATTCGCACCCTATGAAAAAACTCCTTTATCTGCTAGTTCTGTTATCTGCTTCTGTCCTGGGTCAGGAAAATGATTTTCGTGGCCGCTCAGAGATCGTATTACAGCAGTTTGTCAAAAATGAATTCCTGAACATATATAAGCAAATTGATACAGCATCAATTTCAAAGATTGATACCGCTTCAATTGCCAAAAGCTGGAAAAACCTGATTCAACAGAATGGTAAATATGTGAAAAACCTGAAAGTTGAAAAAAGTCAGCAAGGAAATTTTGAAGTATATGCCTACACCTTGCAATTTGAAAAAAATGAAATTACGTTTCGTCTGATCTGGGGCACAAATAAAAAGATCAAAGGTTATTATTTTACACCGGTAGATAAACGACCGAAATATCAGGTTCCATCATATCACAATGCTGCTGCTGCGAAAGAGAAAAAAGTTCTGTTGACAACCGGAGAATTCAGAATCCCCGGAAGTCTGGTGATTCCTAATACTCCCGGAAAACACCCGGTGGTAATTTTAGTTCATGGTTCAGGTGCAAATGATCGCGATGAAACATTTGGCCCATTAAAGCCTTTCAGAGATCTGACATCCGGATTAACTGCTCAGGGTATTGCCGTTCTGCGATTTGAAAAAAGAACAAGAATTTTCAAATCAAAGATGTCACACTATTCTCCAAATTATACTGTGAAACAAGAAGTACTTGAAGATGTTCAGCGGGCGATTGAAGTTGCTAAAGCAGATACTTCTATCGATACGACACAGATCTATATTTGTGGACATAGTTTTGGTGGAATGATGCTCCCACGAATTGCAAAAGAGAATCCTTCAATCAAAGGGTTGATCTACCTTACTCCGAATGCACGGAGACTTGAGGACCTTTTCGTAGCTCAGGCTGAATACATAGCAAATGAGATCACTGATCCTGCAAGAAAAAAAGCTGTTGTTGATTCTATCAAAGTTTTACGTGATAAAGTAAAATCATTATCATCGAATGCAGCAGTTGATAGTTCTCGTATCTTTGATTCACCGGTATCTTTGTGGTATGAGTTAAGAAACTATGATCCGATTGAAACTGCAAAAACATTGGATATGCCAATGCTTTTCATTTTCGGCGGACGTGATTATCAGGTAACTTCAATTGATTCCGATAAATGGTTTTCTTCATTTAAATCAAATGAAAAAGCAGCCTTTAAGATGTATCCAAATTTGAATCACTTTCTAATCGCCGGAGAGGGAAAAAGTCTTCCTGCAGAATATGAAAAACCCGGAAATGTGGATGAAGGTCTGATAAATGATATCAGCACTTGGATTAAAGGGGTTAAATAAAGAACGATTAATGATATGGTTAAGGGGTAATATGAATAAGTTTCTCATCAGGTTTTTTGACATTGTATTTTCATTGGCAGGATTGATCGTTTTTTCTCCGATCCTTGCATTGATTGCATTAACGATCGTTTTGGATTCATCCGGACCGGTTATTTTCAGACAGTGGCGCGTGGGGAAAAATAACTCAGATTTCAGACTCTTTAAATTCAGAACAATGAATATCAATTCCGATAAAATGGGATTGATCACTGTAGGTTCAAGAGACCCACGTATCACTCGCGTTGGTATTTTTCTAAGAAGATTCAAACTGGATGAACTTCCGCAACTTTTAAATGTTCTATTTGGACAAATGAGCCTTGTTGGACCCAGACCGGAGGTTCGTCGTTATGCAGACCTTTATACACCTGCACATCAAACGCTTGTATTATCAGTAAGACCCGGTATTACTGATTTTGCATCTATCGAATACTCAAATGAGAATGAATTACTGAGTAAAGTCACTGATCCGGAACATTTTTATATTAATGAAGTATTACCTGCCAAAATTAAGCTCAATCTTATCTTCATCGAAAATCCTACTTTTGGTAATTATATGCGCATTATCTTTCGCACCGTTGGAAAAATCCTTACACACTAGTTAAATAATCAAAAATCTAATCAACATCATTCTCCAGGTCGTTTCAAACTATTAATTTTGGTAGTCTTAAAAGGGGTGGAAAAAATTTTATTTAATAATTGAACTATGAGAGTTAAAATTTCGTTTTTAAAAGTGCACGGCAGTAGTGGCACCGTGCCACTTCATCACCAGAAAATTATTTCTGCGTTTCTGGAAGAAGTCATTAGAGAAATGCCAATCAAGTCTGAATTCTACAATTTCTCTTCGCTTAAAGGAACTTCAAAAGTTCAAGCCGGACAAATCAGATTTCTTTCTTCAAAAGTTTCTTTGGTCCTGTCTGCGCCGGAACCTGAGTTTCTTCAAATGTTAGTGAATGAGATCTTCGAACGCCGCCTGGTCAGCTTCGCAAAATTGACTTTGGTTCCAAAGTCATACGATGTTATGCCTGATCCGGAATTCAAGACTGTGATGAAATACGTATGTATTTCTCCAATGATCGCTCAACCACCGTTTGAATCAGATGAAGCCGGAAATATTCCGGAAGCTATGGATCCAAGGAATCAGGAGTTCTCTGACTTGTTCTATGATGCTATTATCGACCGTATGGAAAAAGCCGGCTTTAGTGAAAAGCAATTAAGCGAATTCGCTGAATTCGAAATTATGCCGGATGCTACCTATGTTCAAAAGATAGCAGACACGCACAAAAAGTTTGCAAGGATCTACAAGAACAACAGCAACGAAACTATCTTCGGATACCTGTTGCCATTTAGCTTGCATGCTCATCCACAGGTTCAGAAATTTATCTGGGAATGCGGACTTGGATTGAACACCATCCAAGGCTATGGTATGATTGATGTCGTTAGTTCTATGGCGCCTGCAGCTATTGCTGACCCTGAAGAAGCTTCATCAGTTTCCGATAGTGCAACAGCTGAAGAGTAGACTTAATCAAGTCCCTGCTTAGCAAACTTCTTGTATTTTACTATACCGTCAGATTCAACTATTACGATGTAGATTCCCCTCAGTAAATTCTGTAGGGGAAGCTCTCTTTGTAATATAAAATCACTTGATGAAATATTGAAATAATCTGTGTAGTGTAGCCCACCCATGAAATCGTAAACATAAAGGGTTACACTGCCGGGTAGTTTCTTGTATATGTAAAATTGCACAGGATTGTAGGTAACTGCTGTGGGAAAAAAGTCGAAGTCGAATGATTCGCAAGGTCCATAGGTCCAGCTATTGTAAGTTAGTCCACCAATGTTGTACGCTGCACAATCACTTCTGTAGGTAACTACATCGCAGCCGCAAACAGGATTGTATTCTGCTGAACACTGATTGTAATATGGATCAGGCGTTCTCGTTGAATCTAAACATTGTGAAGAAGCCGTAAATGTAAATGCCAGAAGGCCGATTATCAGAAGAATTCGCATATCTCAAAGGTAATTCAAATTAGAGCACTTTTCAAGTGGCAAGTGGTTAAATAAAAGCCGATCTTGACAACCTGATCCGGTGGATAGTAACACCGTTTTACTTTATTTGCACCA
This sequence comes from Bacteroidota bacterium, assembly GCA_016711505.1. Classification (NCBI taxonomy): domain Bacteria; kingdom Pseudomonadati; phylum Bacteroidota; species Bacteroidota bacterium. The sequence goes on from JADJSV010000001.1 coordinate 29,799, forward strand.
AATTGAATTTCCTCGCCCATATTTTTCTTTCCGGAAACGATGATCAGCTGATGATCGGAAACTTCATCGCTGATTATATCAAGGGAAATAAGAAGGATCTTTTCCCTGATCAGATCCGGAAAGGTATTGAACTTCACAGGGCCATTGATGACTATACCGACCATCATCCTGTAACGGAAGATAGTAAAGCTCGTCTGAGACCAAAATACAGAAAGTATTCCGGAGTCATTGTAGACCTTTATTATGACCATTTTCTGGCTCGTAATTTTGATATGTATAGCGAAATTCCTCTACCGGAATTCACTCAAAGAACATATGCTATACTGCTTGAAAATCAAGATGTACTGCCTGATGGTGTAAAGCAATTTCTACCTTATATGATTGAAAGAAACTGGCTGCAGAACTATGCTACAATTGAAGGGATCGGGAGGACTTTAACAGGTCTTTCAAAAAGGGTTTCCTTTGAAAATAAGATGGATGAATCGGTTCATGATCTTCAGGCGGACTATGCAATTTATAAAAATGAATTTCATCGCTTTTTCCCACAGTTGATTACCTTTGCCGCCGGTAAAAAAATCTAATGCTACTATACCTGAAGGTTAAGCCGAATCAGCGGTCCGATAAAATCGAACAAACCCCTGAAGGCTGGCAGGTTCGCCTGAAAGCCCCTGCAATCGACGGAAAAGCAAACGAACACCTCATAAATTACCTTTCAGACGTGTTAGACCTACCGAAATCTGCGATTCTTCTCAAGAAAGGCCAGACGAATAAATTTAAGTGTCTTGAAATTGATCTTTCAGAAGAATTGGTGATCAAACTGCTTGAAGCAGAATCGAAAAAGTAATCTGCACATGAAAATGTGAATAACTCGATCTCCTGAAATCCTTTCCTGACAAGGCTTCTGTTAATTTTAGCATCTTGCTAAAAGATGGTTTGTTGTACAAAAATTGAATATTTATACTAATGGCTGAAAAAATAAAACCCGCACACGAATATAACGAAGACAGTATCCGGTCCCTCGACTGGAAAGAACATATTCGTACCCGTCCGGGAATGTACATCGGTAAACTCGGTGATGGTTCTTCGAAAGACGATGGTATCTATGTTTTGCTGAAGGAAGTAATCGATAATTCAATCGATGAACACGTAATGGGCTACGGGAAAACTATAGAAGTGAAAATCGAAAACGGAGTTGTCTCTGTCCGCGATTTCGGACGTGGAATTCCGCTTGGAAAAGTTGTTGAATGTGTTTCAAAAATAAATACCGGTGGTAAATATGATAGCAAAGCTTTTCAAAAATCAGTTGGTCTGAATGGAGTAGGTACAAAAGCCGTGAATGCACTTTCCGGTGAATTTATAGTTCAGTCATTCCGTGAAGGCCGCACAAAATATGCATCATTCAGCAAAGGAAATCTTGTAAAAGACGAACGCGAAAAAAGTACTACAGAAAAGAACGGAACGATCATGTCATTCGTTCCCGATGGTACTATTTTCAGAAACTGGAAATACAATCCGGAATATGTTTCTGCAATGTTGTGGAACTATGTTTATCTGAACAAAGGTTTAACAATAGAATATAACGGTGAGAAATTTTTCTCTGAAAATGGTCTTAAAGATCTGCTTGAGAATAACCTTACCGACGAATTGCTTTATCCTATCGTTCATATTCATGGCGACGATATTGAAGTGGCATTTACACATACTACTTCTTATGGTGAAGATTATTTTTCATTCGTAAACGGACAACATACAACACAAGGCGGTACACATCAGGCTGCTTTCCGTGAAGCAATTGTCAAAACTATCCGTGAATTTTTTAAGAAAGATTTTGATCCCAGTGACGTCCGTACTTCTATAACTGCAGCTATCAGCGTGAGAGTACAGGAGCCGGTTTTCGAATCACAGACAAAAACTAAACTTGGTTCATTGACCCGTGAGCCGAATGGCCTTGCTATCCGGACCTGGATCAATGATTTTATCAAGACAGCTCTTGATAATTATCTTCACAAACATCCTGAAGTTGCAAAAGCACTGGAATTAAAAATTCAGCAAAGCGAACGTGAACGGAAAGAGATCGCAGGGATCAAAAAACTTGCAAATGAAAGAGCAAAAAAGGCAAACCTGCATAATAGAAAACTTCGCGATTGTCGTGTCCATTTGAATACACGACATATCGACCGTGATGAATCTACTATCTTTATTACAGAGGGAGATTCTGCCAGCGGGTCGATCACAAAAGCACGTGATATAAATTTGCAGGCAGTTTTCAGTCTGAAAGGAAAACCACTGAATTGTTTCAGCATGACTAAAAAAGTTGTGTATGAAAACGAAGAATTCAATCTGCTGCAAAATGCATTGAACATAGAAGACGGTCTGGATGAATTACGTTACGGAAAGATCGTGATCGCTACCGATGCCGATGTCGATGGAATGCACATTCGTTTATTGCTAATGACTTTCTTCCTTCAGTTCTTTCCTGAACTGATCAGAAGTGGTCACGTTTATATTTTGCAGACACCTTTATTCCGTGTTCGGAACAAAAAAGAAACGATCTATTGTTACAGTGATCCGGAAAGAGTGCGGGCCATTGAAAAACTGGGACCAAAACCGGAGATCACCCGTTTCAAAGGATTGGGAGAGATCTCTCCTGATGAATTCTCACACTTCATAGGCAAAAATATCCGCCTTGAACCTGTTATGCTTTCACAGGAAGAAACAATTCATCACCTACTCGAATATTACATGGGAAAAAATTCTCCTGAACGCCAGGAATTTATTATCCGGAATCTTCGTGTAGAAAAAGATGAAGTCAAAGCTCCTAAGCAAGTAGAAGAGCCTGCAGAAATTGATTAATTATTTTAGAATAAGTTATAAGACTGATCATGTCTAAAAAGAAAAAAGAAAAATCCGATGAAGCTGCACCATTAGGCGAAGTTCGCGAACTGACCCGATCGGTACATGTCAACGGTATGTATGAGAACTGGTTTTTGGATTACGCATCGTATGTAATTCTTGAACGCGCAGTTCCACATATAAATGATGGATTAAAGCCTGTTCAACGCCGTATTCTTCACTCGATGTGGGAAATGGAAGACGGTCGTTACAACAAAGTGGCCAATGTCATCGGACATTCCATGAAGTATCATCCGCATGGGGATGCTTCTATTGGTGATGCCATGGTGCAGTTAGGTCAGAAAGATATTCTGATCGACATGCAGGGAAACTGGGGAAATATTTTCACCGGCGATAGCGCTGCAGCTGCCCGATATATTGAAGCACGTTTATCAAAATTTGCTCTTGAAGTAGTCTTCAATCCGAAAACAACAAACTGGCAACTTAGTTACGATGGAAGAAACCGCGAACCGGTAACTCTTCCCGTGAAGTTTCCATTGTTGCTCGCTCAGGGAGTTGAAGGTATTGCTGTCGGACTTGCATGTAAAATTCTGCCGCATAATTTCAATGAACTGATTGAGGCTTCTATCGACATTCTTCGAAATAAGAAAGTCAATATCATGCCTGATTTTCCAACAGGTGGTATTGCTGATTTCAGTAAATATAATGAAGGATTAAGAGGCGGCCGGATTCGTGTTCGTGCCAAAATTGAAAAACGTGATAAGAAGACTCTTGTTATCACTGAAATTCCATTTGGTACTACTACAACTTCACTTATCGAGACGATCCTGAATGCCAATGACAAAGGAAAGATCAAGGTTAAAAAAGTTGAAGACAATACAGCTGCTGTAGTTGAGATCATGATTCACCTTCATAGTGATTCATACGAAGACATCGACAAAACTGTAGATGCTCTATATGCTTTCACCGATTGTGAAGTTTCTATATCTCCTAACTCCTGTGTGATCGTGGAAGACAAACCACGGTTCATGAGTGTTAATGATATTCTGAAATACAATACTGAACAAACTCAGGCTCTCCTCAAAAGAGAACTTGAGATCCGGATGTCTGAACTTGAAGAAGACTGGCATTTCAGTTCATTGATCAAGATCTTCATTGAGAAACGCATCTATCGTAATATTGAAGAATGTAAAACATGGGAATCTGTAATCGAGACAATCGATGATGGACTTAAACCGTATAAAAAGAAATTTAAACGCGAGATTACCCGTGATGATATTATTTCACTCACAGAAGTAAAGATCAAACGTATCTCAAGATTTGATGTGAAAGAGCAGGATGAAAAGATCCGTGGTCTGGAAGATCAGATGAAAGAAGTTGCAGCACATCTTGCCAACATTCGTAATTATACAATTGCATGGTATAAAGATCTGCTCAAGAAATATGGCAAAGGCAGAGAACGCAAAACTGAGATCGGTTCATTCGAACAGGTTGTTGCTTCTGAGGTAATGATCAACAGTCAGAAACTTTATGTCAACCGTGAAGATGGTTTCGCAGGGTTCAGCCTGAAGAAAGATGAATTCGTAAGCGATTGTTCTACGCTCGACGAGATCATAGTCTTCCGTGGCGATGGTACAATGATCGTTTCAAAAGTTGATGACAAAAAATATGTCGGTAAAGATGTGCGGTACATTGCCATCTATCGCAAAACCGAAGTTGAACCGGTTTACAACATCATCTATCAAGATGGAAAAGGTGGAAACATCATGGCCAAGAGATTCACTGTCGGCGGTTATACACGCGATAAGGAATATGTCCTGACAAAAGGTGCTGAAGGTTCCAAACTTTTATGGTTCTCTATTTCCGGAATTGACGATGCTGAAACAGTTCGGGTCATGCTTCGTCCGAAACCGAAATTAAGGATCACACAAGTTGATGTGAACTTCAACGAACATGAAGTAAAGGGCAGGGGTACCAATGGAAATATCGTTTCCCGCCATTCTGCGAGTAAGGTCATTAAGTTGAGTGATGCCAAACCTTCACAAAAGCCTGTTCAGGCAACTTTGGAAGCAGTAACAAAGCAGGTTCCGGTAAAACCTAAAGCAGCACCGGCGCCGGCTCCTAAAGCAACTAAAAAGCCAGAAGGGAAATCGACACCAAAAAAAGCAAGTCCACTCCACGAAGAAAAAGCGGTAACAGTAGAGTGGGACTTCAACGGAAAAAAAGATAGTATCTCTTCCGACCGCGACCGTATTCTGTCTGAGCTCGAACAAAAAGCAAAGGATAAAAAGACACAGACGAAAATGGATTTTTAAATTAATGATGATTAATGAATAATAGGCGGCCTGCAATTTTGGAATTGCAGGCCGCTTTTGTCTATATAAAAACCTGCGCAAATCTGCGATCCCGAAAGCTATCGACTAGGCATCAACGTAAAAACAAACGAAAAATTTGATCCGTAGACTTGAGATAATTTATTAAAAAATATTTTTTCAACTTAGTCTAAATTGCCGTCAGCTAAAGCTTAATGTCATTTGGTGAAGACGAAGGAAATATTTGCAGTTAATTTATAGGTTGTCAGGCCCGGGGGGGCCCCCCCTGTGACTTTGGCCCCCCACGACACCCCCCCCCCCCCCCCGGGGGGGGCGAACTCTCAAACCCCCGGACACCCAACACAAAAACAACAACTGGGGAAAAACCGGAAGGCAAAGCCAAACCAAATAAAATTGGAAAATGAAAACAGATGGGGCCCCGGACCCGGCCTTGGGGGGGGGGCCCCGCCCCCGGGGGCCGCCCCTCCCGGTGGCGGGGACCCCCGAGGGGGCAACGGGGGCTTCTAAATTTGTTAAATGTTTTGGCTTAGAAACCGTTAATCCATCTCATCAATTTATCATCTCTATTTCCCTATCTTTACAATTATGAAACGAATCCTCATTTCCGTATTCTTCATTGTGGCTTTCTTAAATGCTAAGGCATCATTTCTTTTGATACCGATGGATGATACACAGAAGAATCATTTGAAAGCTTACGGCATAGCTTATTTCGCTTTGCAAAACAATCTGGATGTAAAATGGCTCCTTAACTATAAAGGCGGAAGTTTTCTATTCGGAAATACAACTACTCTTGAAAAGGAATGCGCGATAAGAGGTGTAACCAGTCAGATAATTGCCGACGCACAGGCAAATGCTATTATTACCGAGATCACCAATCCTGAAGTAAATATGGATGTGATTAAACTGGAAGTTGCCCCGAAGATCGCTGTTTATTCTCTAAAAATAAATTGCCATGGGATGATGCAGTTACAATGGTTTTAAAATATGCGGAAATTCCTTATGATGTTGTTTATGATGAAGAAGTAATTCAGGGAAAACTTCCTCTGTATGACTGGCTGCATTTACACCACGAAGATTTTACCGGACAGTATGGACGATTCTATTCAGCTTTCAGAAATGCTGCATGGTATCAGGAAGATGTCCGCTTACAGGAAGCATCAGCGGCCAAGCTTGGTTTCGCAAAAGTATCTCAGCTAAAACTTGCAGTCGCACAAAAGATCCGGGATTTCACTTCCGGCGGAGGTTATCTTTTTGCCATGTGTTCAGCAACCGATAGCTATGATATTGCTTTGGCAGCAGAAGGTGTGGATATCTGCAGAGAAATGTTTGATGGCGATGGTTCGGATCCAAACATGAATACGAAACTAGATTTCAATAAATGTTTTGCATTCCATGATTTCAAATTGATTACCGAACCGACTGTATATGAATTCAGTCAGATCGATAATACTGAAGCCAGACCGGCTTTACCACAGACGGAAGATTTCTTCACGCTTTTCGAATTCTCTGCTAAATGGGATCCTGTTCCAACAATGCTTTGTCAGAATCACGAGCAAGTTATCAAAGGTTTTATGGGTCAGACGACTGCTTTCAAAAAGAAGTTTATTAAATCCGAAGTCCTCATTTTAGGTGAAACAAAAGTTGAGAATGAAGCCCGGTACATTCATGGCGAATACGGAAAAGGTACCTGGACATTTTACGGCGGACATGATCCTGAAGATTATCAGCATCAGGTAAACGATCCGCAAACTGATCTGGCATTACATCCAAATTCTCCGGGCTATCGACTTATTCTGAATAATATTTTGTTTCCGGCGGCTAAGAAGAAAAAGCAAAAAACATGATTGCTACTAATATGAGTTTTGTCTAAGAAGTTTTTTTTAAATTAAGAGATTAAAAATAGTTGCATATGAAAAGTTTTATAATTTCTACATTTTCTTTTTCCTATTTGCAGGTAATTGTTATTCGCAAAGTGGAGACGAGATGAAAAAGGAATTTCAGATTAAATATAATCAAGTGAATGACTCGATTAAAGATCAAAAGTTTATTCTTCGGGAAATGTCAATGAGGAGCGCTTATTATATGGCTGTTATAGATTCAATTGAATTTGGCAATCGTCTGGATTCAATTAAAAAATTAGAGAAAAAGTAATAGCTCTAAAATCTACTGATCAAAAAACCTCCACGTCACACCAAATCGAAAGACCATACCTGGTTGTGCATAGTGTGGAACAAGGAAATACGCCTTTTTCCCAATATTATCACCGACATTTTCCATTTTTAAAAAGATCTGTGCTGATTTTATTTTTGCTCGAACGAAAACATCAGCTCTCAGGTAACCACCGGTTTTTATTTCATTTTGATAATAGAATAGGGCAGTAGCAGGCATAAAATCATCAGAATAATAAGATGAACTGTAAGCAAAATTAAATCCTGTACTCATCATTAGTTTGTTTCCAAATAAACCTTTTTCATAGTACAATGCATGCTGACTGAAGAGCGGAGACAGATGGATTTTATCTTCATTGTCATTTTTCTGAATTGAAATAGAATTCAGAAAATAAATTGTTCTGAACTTAAATGTTTTTTCAATTTTCAATTGATCAACTGTTAGTTTGTTTCCTAATTGATCCGGAGTCGATTCACTATTAATGAAAGGTGAATTCTCAATTTGTGTACGGCTTGCTGTTATCGCAAACCTGTATTTAATTAAATTGTAATTAAATTGTATAGAATTGGATTTGATCTTTGAAAATTCCTTTTCCCAGATAAAATTATTGCTAAGATATTCTAACAAATAAAAATCAGGAGAATATTGCCCGATGGAGATCTTTCCGCCAAACGATCCGAAGAAATATTGTTTTGTATGAACTTCTACATCAGTCTGGAAATTCCCATTATCGTGACCACTTAAAACATATTTACTGGAAACGGTTGCATTGAAATCTGATGAGTCATATTTGGAAATGATTTTTCCAGAAGCTGCAATGTTGTCCCAAGAGTATTTATTTTTTTGTTCGTACTTGGTGGTCTGATGTTCGATAGCTGCCGATAATGACCAGTTCCTGAAAAATGCAGAACTCCTTTGTTGATCCGCCGGAAGGATAACTGCGAATTCGTTTTTCAGATTATCGCTGTGTAATGAATCATATGTAATTTGAGAATCGAAAAAGTTTGAATAGAAAGAACTGTCAGGTGTGGCGTCTGAATATGCAAAAGTGTTTCTTTCGAAAGTAATATTATGATTGATTCGAAGCGATGGAATAGAAACAGTTTTTCCGACTGAATCAGTTTGGCTCCCACCAAAATCATAATACTGACTCAGATTAAATCTCTTTGTACGATAGGTTTGCTTTGCATCGGAAATTTTCCATCCTAATCCGCGGAGGCCGACATTATCAACATTGCCTAACACAAATGCTGAATCGGATGACAATCCGCCGTTCATTTGATTTTCTATTGAATTCCAGTAAGCATGGGCAAATAAATTATACTTGCTGTTATTAGACTTTAGTGAAGTGAACAATAAGAAATCACCTTTATATGTGTCGCTGAAAAACATGTAGTCTTTCACACTGAACAGTCCAAATGAGAACCCTACATTCCAGATCTTCATTACATTCTGGGTATGTACTATATCAATTACTTGTTCTTTGAATGTTCCACTGTGATATTCAATTGCAGTAAATTTTTTATTGACAGAATAATATCGGACACTATCTGCCTTTAATTGATAGATGTCGTAACTCCTGATTGTTGTTCTGGTTTGGAGTTCACTCATATTCACAAACCAGGGTGACTGAGCTGCACTTCCCGGAACTCCCAGATATTTATAATTATTATCTGATGCAACATTAACTCTGTCAAGTGAATAAAGTGAGGTATCAGGTTTACGGAAGTTGGGATTGCCATCCCTGAAATCCAATTCATGAATGTACCTGATTGAGGTTGGAACAGTTACGATTGCGCTGTCAGGCTTAGAGCCAAAACTGGAAAAATGTACAAATAATAAAACGCAGAATACCAGTGCCGTTTTCAAACGCATTTAGACCTTAATTTACGGTGCCGAAGGTAGCTAAAATGTTTAATAGAACAGGAATTCTGGCAGGTTATATGGTTTCATCAGGCATAACTATGGCCATAATAATATACAGTAAAACACCGGTTCCAAACAATAGAACAGAAGCTACAAACAGAATCCGGATAAATGTTGGATCCTGATCAAAGTAGTCACCCAGACCCCCGCATACACCGAGGAATTTCTTATTTTTTCTTACCAGTCTTTTCTTCATTTTACTATATTTTGAAGTAAATTTATGACTTTATTTGTAATCGGAAAATTAATTTATCAAATGCCATTTGAATTGAGGGGTGACCGGATCTTATGAAAACTTTTTTACAAGAACTTGCTGTTGAGATAAAAAATAAGTTCAATGAAAATACAGGGCAAGTCTGTGTGGTATTTCCTACCAGAAGGGCAGGATTGTTTTTCAAAAGGAACTTGCCAAGCTCTATGATGTGCCATTTTGGTCTCCACAGATCTTTTCAATTCAGGACTATTTGCTGAAACTGGCTGATGCTAATATTCCGGATCAAATAACTTTATTGTTCGAATTATACGAAGTATATCACCATTATTTTCCGAATGAAGAATTTGACGCTTTCTATCCCTGGGGTGAATTACTCATCAAGGACTTCGATGACCTTGATAAATATCTTGCTCCCACATCCAAGGTATTTGCAACTGTAAATGATCTCCATCAGATCGATGCAGATTTCGGTTTACCGGAAGAAGATATGGAGCGATTAAAACTATTCTGGAGAAATTTCTTTGAACATGATCTTTCACGATTGAAATCAGAATTTGTAAACACGTGGAAAAATCTGAATGATATCTATACTGAGTTTCGTACAAAGCTTAAGACAAAAGGCTGGGCATATGAAGGAATGGCATACAGGAATCTTGCTGAGAATTTAACGATGAATTCTTTCGATTCAATGAATGAGTATTCGCATACTGTATTTGCAGGTTTCTATGCAATGTCGCCTGCGGAAGAAAAGATCATGTCATTTCTGATCAATGAAGGAAAAGCAAGTTCGTATTGGGATACTGATTCGTATTACACAAATGATCATGGTCAGGAAGCCGGAAAGTTTATCCGTGAGAACCGATTGATCAAAGATGATTACAAATGGAAGTCTGATCATTTCAAAGATATTCCAAAAAAAATTCAGTTTGCCGGAATTCCTTTAATGGTTGGACAAACCCGATACGCCGGACAGATCTTACAGGAGATGATCGATAAAGGTGAGTTTGTTCCGGAAAAGACTGCAGTAGTTTTGCCTGATGAAAAATTACTTTTTCCCGTTCTGTATTCTATTCCTGAAGCTGTAGAGGATATTAACGTAACAATGGGTTATCCACTTCGGCAAACTCCTTTGTTTAATTTGTTCGAGACGTTAACAGCACTTCAGAAAAATGCACGTTTGGAAAATGATGGAAATTATTCGTTCTATTTCCGTGATGTTAAAAAATTGCTTGATCATACTTACATTCGGCTGGCAGGAGGAAAAGTAATAGGAGTCTGGCTTGAGAAAATAAAGGAAAATTATATCCGCATCTCTTCAAAAAAAATAATTGAAGATTCGGGATCAGAATTTTTTAAATTACTTTTTACAATTCCGGCAACGATAGATGAAGTATTTGCATGGTCTCAGTCAATTCTGCGGACTATTCTGGAAGCAATGAGCCACCAGGACTTTAAATTTCACAGACTCGAATCAGAATTCATTTATACATTTTTCACACAGTTGAAAAGACTGGAGGATATTTTACTCAAACAAAAAGCAAAGCCGACTATTTCTACCTTCTGGAAGATCTTTAAGGAAGTTACTCAATCAGTAAGAATACCATTTTCAGGTGAACCTTTGAAAGGACTTCAGGTAATGGGTTTTCTTGAAACTCGTGTACTTGATTTTGAGAATGTGATCCTGCTTTCAGTAAATGAAGATGTATTACCTGCTGCCGGGAATTCGCCTTCTTTTATTCCTTTCAATATCAGAAAAGCATTTGGTTTGCCGACCTATGAAGAGCAACATGCAGTTTCTGCATTTCACTTTTACAGATTACTCCAGAGAGCGAAAAATATTTTTCTTTTATATAACACCGAACCCAAAGCATTAACAGCAGGCGAACGATCAAGGTTTTTATTGCAGATCGAACATGAATTAAAAACAAGATTTCCTGAATCTATTTCTATCACTAAAAAAGTAATCACAACACCGATTCTGAAAGAAAAGATTTCCGAAATCACAATCGAAAAATCGGATGTTGTCCTTAAAGAACTTTATAGATATTCTTCTGACCTCTCATCAGAGCCAAAAGCTAAACTTAGTGCATCCGGACTTCAGTCTTATATAGCATGTCCGCTTCGTTTTTATTTCCGTTACATCGCAGGCCTTTCGGAAATTGAAGAGCTGGAAGAAAATATGGAGGCGGCGACTTTTGGTAAAGTTTTGCATAAAGCAATGCAGTTGATCTATACAGAACTTCATGGTATTGATGAAAAAAAATTACAGCACTTAAAATCGTCAATAAATACTTTTGTCGATCAGGCAATTCACGAAGAGTTTCTTGCTATTGATCAGTTGGAAGGTAAAAACATTCTTCTCAGAAACGTTATCCGGGAATTGATTTCACAGATACTTGATACCGACAAAGAATATTTGCCTTTTAAAATTCTCCAATTGGAAAAGATGTTACAAACTTGTTTGAGTTTCAGCCCGGGAAAGTTGTAAAGTTGTTTGGTATTATTGACAGGGTAGACGAGAAGGACGGTGGCTTAAGGATCGTTGATTATAAAACAGGGAAAGTTGAAAAGCGAAAACCTGCAGCGATAGAAGATTATTTCAGTGATGTAGATTACAAAGAACAATTTCAGGCAATGTATTATGCATATCTTACAAATATTTCAATTCCGGGAAGACAGATAACTGTTGGTTTGATGGCACTAAAGACAATGAAAGAAGGAATCTGGATGCTCAATAATAATGAACCATTTTCTTCAGATCAGTTTTTGCAATTTGAAACAAGTTTGAAAAAGTTGATTACGGAGATCTTTGATCCTGCCATTCCATTTACTCAGACTCAGGATGAGAGCAGATGTTTGTATTGTGCTTATAAGGAAATGTGTCACAGAGGTGAATAAAAAAAGGGCGATATTTTTTAAGTATCGCCCTTTCTATTTATTCAAACTAACAATTTCTATTCAATTACAAGTCTTTGTGTTTCGAAAGTTAGATTTTCGCTTCTTACACTTACGATGTAAACACCTTTTGCAATTTTATCAAGATTAACTTCAAATGAATTGAAACCAATAGCAGATTTCATTTGTTGATCTGAAACCAGATTGCCAAGCATGTCGGTAATTTTTATTGCAAATTTTTCATTCTCACTTGCATTAAATGTAATGTTCACATTTCCTTTTGTTGGATTTGGATATACATTAAATGCACTCTCTGTAATAGCTTCAGTGTTTTCAATTCCATTTCTGCAGCCAAGATTCACTGCTACATTTTTCTGACCCGGTTGTCCTGACCCACAATTGTTATTTGCATTCGCTCTTACGATTGCTGAACTTGTGGTAGCGCTTGTATAATTTACAATTGCTGATGAACCTGATGGCGTAATTGTAGCTCCACCTGTAACAGTCCAGTTCCATGATGTTGCAATTGATGTAGTGGTTGCAGAGTATGAAACCGAGTTGTTCGATTTACATACAGCATCTGATCCTGTTACAGTCGGTATAGCTGGGCGGGAAGTTACAGTGTAACAACGTTGAGGACTCGCACCGCAAGCATTCAAGGCGCTAACACATATGTTTCCTGCTGCTGAAGTGAATGCAGGAGTGAAGTTGACATTGATTGACAATCCATTTGTACTATTGATTGTAACTCCTGAAGGAACTGTCCACTGATAATTTGTTGCACCTGCAACAGGAGCTATCGAATATAACTGATTCGTTAGTCCACATAGTCCTGCTCCTAATCCGGAAATTGATCCCGGTTGGGTTGGAGTTGAAAATACAGTGAAAGATTTTGACGAGCTGCCACAATAGTTGAATCCGGTGACAGTAACTATTCCTGAAGTCCAGCCTGGTCCAAAGTTAATCACTTGAGACGATGTAGTACTTGTTAAAGTAGTTGCTCCCAAGGTTGCATTTCCTGTAACAGACCAAACATATGATGTTGCTCCCGGTACCACGGCAATTGAATAAGTTGAAGATGAATTCGCGCAAACATAATTCGAGCCACTTACCGCACCAAGTATTGGATTGCCGGTAACTATCATTCCTCTTACTGCACTATTTGAATAGCAGTTTGTCGAGTAAACCTGAACTGAACCCTGACCAAATCCTGCAGGAAGATTAACAGTAATTGTATTTGTTCCCTGTCCTGAAAGAATAGTGATTCCGCCGGAAACGGTCCAGTTAAATCCAAGTGCATTATTTGCTGTGGTTGAATAAGTCGCTGTCGAAGGACCACAAGCAATAGCCGGTCCAACAATAATGGTTGGTTGTGTCGGATAGGTTGTGATTACAGGTATGTTTTTAGAGACCTGAAGTCCAGGTCCACAAATATTCACACCTGCAACACTGATGAATCCACCGTTATAGTTTGAACTGAATGATAGTGTAATAGAATTTGTTGTTGAACTTCCGGTTGCACCATTTGGTAATGTCCAAACATAAGATGTAGCACCAGGTACAACAGAAACACTATAAACAATTCCTGAACTATTGCGACAAGCTGCTGATGGTCCAGAAATTGGACCTGGAGCTTGAAGCAAAGTTGCAGTTGGATTTCCAACAGTTGCAAAAGCAGATCCGGTACAGCCGTTAGCATCTGTAATGATCACAGAATAATTTCCTGGTAACAATCCTGATGCTGTTGCAGTTGTTTGTGATCCGGCATTGGCAGACCATAGGTAAGAATAACTTCCTGTACCACCTGTTGCGATAACTGAAGCAGAACCATCATTACCCGAACATCCCGGAATCGTTGCAGTAGTACTTCCTTCAACTTTGGATGGCTGCGATAATGAAACTTCGACTGATCCCGGACAACCATTCGCATCAATAATTGAATAGGTTGCTGTTCCGGCAAACTGACTGAATGAGCCTGTGCCAATGTAAGGAACAGTACCACCGGTCGCTGTTACCATTACAGCTGTTGAGTTTCCAAAACACTGTATAGTTCCTGATGTTGCTGTTATTTGTAAAGAATCAGGTTGAGTTATGATAAATGAATCAACAACTGAAGTACAACCCATTGAATCAGTTGCAATGACGTGGAAAATTCCTGCTGCTAAATCATCAGTATTGGCAAAATTTAATGACTTAGTGCATATTCCTGGATTTCCTGCTCCCATGTACTTGCAAAAGAAACCTCGTGGACATTCCGAATTACTACTACATGCGTCTCTTGCTTTGTCAATATAAGAGTAAGTAAGTTCAAAAGTGATATTTCCTATTCCACCACTTGTTATAAGTTCAACAGATCCTTCACTGCCACCATAACATAAGACGTTAGTCAATACATTTGGAGTAACAGTAAGAGCAGCTGGTTCTGTAATTGTATATGTTCCAGAAGCACTGCTTCCAAGACTATCAATTACAGTTAAAGTATAATTTCCCGGTGCCAGACCAACGTTCGTAGGAGTTGTAACTCCATTACTCCATGTATATGTATATGGCGGTGTACCACCATAAACCGGTACACTGATATTGCCATCATTTACTCCCCAACAAGAAACATTTGTTACTGTAGCAGTTCCGACTTGTGGATCATTTGGTACATTGATATCAATTGGTCCTGCGATTATCGGTTTAACACCATCACATTCTCCCCATTTCAAAAGATAATCTGATTCGATAGTTCCTGCAATGCTAATTCCCATTGCTACTGAATACAAATTTCTGACTGCTGCTCTGATGCAATGTTGTCCTGCAGGTAAGAATTTTTGATATTGAATATGTTCCGGTGTTGACCATGAACTTACACTTCCAAAGATGGTTCCCGGATCTTCTGCAAGATAGAATTCAGCATAGTCATCGGCAAGTGCATTGAAATCAAATTTGACTGTGTCAGCTTTGCAAAGACAGAAACAATATTCGAATTCATAAGCTGAATCAGGAGCAGGATTTGAATATTCATCTCTGTAATGATTGTAAGCTGAAATCCATTGACCATTACCTAAAGCACTTGGCCATGACGGATGCTTCGCAATCGTCCATGCAGAATATGGTTTTGCGGCTGTAATGTCAGGCGTAGCATGAACTACTGACCAGCCACCGTCCGAAACATTTGTTCCATATGTACTATTAGTATTGTGATCAAATCCTGTACTCATAACAAGTGATGTAGTAAGTATTGAATCCGGACAATCAGGCTGACAACCTTTGAATGAGATATCGTCAATACCATAGTCATTTCCTGAATAACCGAAGTTCGTTTGGAATAAAAATAATTCTGCTGAAGTAATGTCGGTTGATGGTGTCCATGTACCAACATATTGTGTCCACTGATTTGGAATTGCTGAGCTAACTACGGAATGTAAAGTATAGATTGTATTATTTAAAACATCACGAACTTGCAGTGACATTGATGGTTTTGGTGAAGGCTGTGAAATTTTTGGATGGATCCAATAACTAAAGACATATGTTTTACCACCTGTTAGTGTACCTAAATTTTGTGACCATATTGTTGCCGGAGCTGAATCGTGTCCATCAATGATGAGGAAATTATAAGGGCCTGAAGTTCCACTAACTGTATTTGAATGATCAGCTATATTCAAAAGTAATCCACATTTAGATTGAGCATTAGTTCCAATGCAGTAAGAATTAAATGAACATAAGCATGATAGACTTAAACTACTACCTATGCTGGCAGAAGAATTTCTAAAATCTCCATTTACAACAAGTTCTTTTCCTAATGGATTCAGTGAATCGCAACAGTTGATTGGAGTTATTGTGAAATTGCTTGATGAAGTACAGCCGTTATTATCAGTAAGAGTGAATGTATATGTACCTGCTGCGAAAGTTGCTATCGTAGTTATCGATGATCCATTTGAGAGCACTCCCGGTGTTGCCCAGGGTTGAATTATATAACTATAGTCACCTGTTCCACCTGATGCAGTAATGCCTATCGGACCCTGTTCACCGAAGCAAAGGTCAGTTGGCGGAGTTAACGTAACGGATATTGGTAAGGGTTCTGATACCACAAAAGTTTCTGTGTATGTACAACCATTTCCATCTACACCTGTAATGATGTATGATCCTGCAGGCAGGTTATCAAAACTATAATTTTCTGATAAGATTGGATTCACACTATTTGGGTCAGGATCAATCACAACAGTAAATCCCGGAAGACCTCCTAATACTTGTCCATAAATACGACCTGAACTTTGTCCACTGCACAATACGTTTTCTACTGTTGCAGTAACCAAGACAGAGTAAACACTTATGCAAACGAAATCTGAATCTGAACAGCCCGAAGCGTCTGTTACTAAAAGCATGTAACAAGTACTGATATTCGGACAAACAGTTGTTGTATTGCTATTCGATATTAAAGTGCGCTCAGGCATTTTGTACCATGACATTGTTGTACCTGCATAAGTTGGACTTGCCAGAGTAGCACAACTTCCGGCACATATTTCTTGATCAGTACCGGCATCCACTTCAGGAAAATCATCGCATGGAGAAAGTGACATACAAATGTTGTCAATTTCTCCCCATGATACTTCACTGGCATCATCGATCGGACTGTCATTGGTTACACTGATTGTTAGAGTTGTGTAATCTGCATCAGCAATCCACTCATCTAATTCATATGTTACCCATGTTCCGGTATTTGTAATGTCAATTGACGTTCCGACCACTGATCTTGCAATAGCACCTGTAGTAGGGGAATTGTCAAGCAATGTTCCGTTTGAAGCTCGGAATAAAAATCTCACAAACTGATCTGCTGTCGGTGGAGTATTGATATCATTCCATCTTGCACAGAAGCAAAGTTTATACTTATGTCCTTCTAAGATTTGAGCAGGAATAGTTTGTTGTATTGATTCTGCAGAAAATTTATTTCCCCACATTCTCACATAGCCATTATCCTGACAGCCTTGTGCAACAATTATCTGAGGAGAATTAGTTGCTCTGCTCCAGTTTGAAACGGTACCACCGGAACCAATATTTCCGGACACCGTCAGACCATCTGTAAATCCTGAATTTTGAACGAAGCTTCCAATGCAACAACAATTTATTTCTTCAACAGTTGTAGTGGTTGTTGTAACACACCCTGCAGCATCGGTAATAATAATTGTATAATCATCGGCTGCATAAATTTGAGGCGTTGTAAAAGGAATATTATTCGTAATTGTACCTTGAGTATAGCCTGGCGTAATTGTATAAGAGTAGTTTGCATTTCCGCCATTTACTGTAAGGATAAGAGCACCTTGTTCACCAATACAAACGTCAGATGGAGGTGTAACATTTACTGAAAGTGTACTTAAGGATATGCATACAGTATCAGAATATTCACATAGAGTAATTGGATCAATAACCTTGAATTCATAACAGCCCTCGCCAATTACTGTAGGATCCGAAGTTGCTTGACCGGAATTTATTAAACCTCCATTTAGCGGTGTCCAAATAATTTGTGCGCCGGCAATATTTGTTGTCCCATGTAAAGCAATCCCTGAATTTGAGTTGCATACTACTGTATCACGTCCTGCATTAGCAAACAAAAATGATGTCTTGCATGAACCATGTTTCAAAAGATGATTTCCGGAAATTGTTCCACTTATATCAATACCAAGCGGCCCACCAGCGTTTCTGAGATCAGCTTTCAATCGATGACTTCCTTTCTCTAAGAAAATGGTATATAAAAAATTTTGTTGTCCGGCTTGTTGTCCAGTGAGAGTTACTGATTGATAATATAATGTATTCGAAAAATTATTTACATAGATAGCCAGCGAATCATCAGCAAGACTATGTAAATCAAACGTTACTGAATCGTCTTCACACAAACAGAATTCATAGTCAAATGTAAATGGTAAGTCCGAATACAAATTACTTCCAGCATAACCTGAAGCATCAATTGAAATCCATTGACTTAGTGGGAACGGGAAAAAGTTGGGGTTGTTAAAGGGATTATAATATATCGTACTTCCACTTGCAGGAAGCGTTAATGAAGACCAACTTGGTTGCTGTGTGATTGCCCAATTAAGTTCAGTTGCTCCGATACCCAAAGCTGAATTTGTGTTTTCATTATATCCTGTATTAATAACTAATGATGGAGTTGTGTTCAGACTGTTACATGTAAAACAATCTTCTCTTGTTCCTTGAATTGCAAATTCATAGTCATTTTCATCACAATCGTCGTTAATAATATGGACAGTTGCTGTCTTAATTCCTGACGCAAGAGGAGAAAAAGTAATTATAAACGTTGCTGAATTTCCGGGTAGAATAGGGGATGCAGGAGTAAGTCCACTGATTGTAAAATCACTTCCTGAAACTGAAAGACTAAGTATGTTTAATGGTGAAGTTCCCGTATTGAATATTGTATATGTCTGTGATACACTATTTGTAAGATTTACAGTTCCAAAATCTGTATGATCTGAAACATCAGCAGTCACATCGCCATCCTGAATGATTATACCATTTCCTTTGATTTCAATTTCAGCTACATCGATTGTTCCGGAACAACTGCTGCCAATACTAACTGCGCCAGGTGCAATCCAGTTTGAAGTAGGTCCATCCAGCGTGAAATTTCTAAGATCGCCAAGCAAAGAGTTTGTTTTACTATCAAAAGGTTTTATTTCTAGAGGATTTGATTGTGCATCAAATCCCTGATTGAATTTATAGTAAGCTAATAGTCCTGGTTCTGCACCCGACAATTCACAATTCTTTGTGAGAATTAACTCGCCGCAATCTCTTGCATAATCCCAGATTCTTAGTTCATCATAAATTCCAACACAATTTGTGTTTTGCTCAGGCTCATCGAAGTCAGATGCTTCGGCACCTATAATTGTGGAATTGTCAATATTGTAAACAATAGGGTAAATGCCACCTGCATCATTACTTGCAACCATGATTCCATCGACAAATAATTTATTGTAGCGACCATCATATGTCATTGCTAAGTGATGCCAGCCCGATGATAATCCTGAACAATTGAAAGAAGCAATACCATATGTTCCATTTCTGAAAACCCATGAACTTAACATATTTCCCGGGTCAAATTCAATTGAATATCCTCCGCCTTGAGTATTCCCTATAATTGTTTTATCAAGTACAGCTGCCCAATCTGATTGATGAAGCCAGATTTCAACAGTAAGTTCTGGTTCAGGTTTGATTAAACTATTTGGACCAAGACTTATATAGTCATCAATGCCATCAAAATCTAATGCTTCAGCAGGACAACTTTCTAAGATGACACAAACTATATCTGAAGCAGTACATCCGGTTAGTGGATCTGTGACTGTAAATTCATAGCAGCCTTCTCCTGAAACCATCAGGTCAGTTGTGCCTTGTCCTCCGGAAATAGAACCCTGGCCAAGAGCTGTCCATACAATTGAAGCGCCAATTACATTCGTTGTTCCTTGAAGAAAGAGTGGTGCATTGATTTGACATGTTGTTTGATCAAATCCTGCATCTGCTGTAATTTCATCTACAATTATAGAAGTTGTAGTTGATTCACCAAGTATATTTCCAACAGTTAAAGTATATGTTGTTCCACCAGTTAAATTGATGATAGTAGAATCATTGATCATTGTCCCACCTGACCATGAATAGGTATATGGCCCGCAACAACTGATTACATGGGCTTGAATTGTATCACAACCTATTCGATCTAATGTTACTTCCAGTCCTGTTGAATTAAAACAAACATTATCAAATCCTCTGATCTCTCCGGCATTTCCAAATTGATCTGCTTCAAATAATATTGCATCTAAATGATTTGTTACAGGATCCCAGTCGTTTGCATTTGTTCCGGCTATAGGTGTCCAAACTCCATTCGGAGAAGTTGGCATTGGGTTGCAATTTGTAATCGGTGCACAGATTCTTAACCATCCATCTGTTTCACGAATATAATTGTTTGCTGTGTATTTAAATCCCTTAGGACCACGCATAATGTAAAATACCGGTTGTGCTGCTAAAACAGCAGTGTTATCTGCATCTTCAAACAATTTAATATCATAACAGAATTCACCGCAACACCAGCGACCATTAAAGTCAATACCTGTTTCAACTTTGGACGGCCCATCAATGTCAAATGCACTGATATAATAATCATTTGTTCCAAGTTGAGATCCTGAATTGCTTATTGATAAACTTACATTTGGTGAAGCAGTATCAGGAATCCATCCATGAAGATCATTGTCATTAAAATCCCGGCATTCAGTTTCAATACAAGGGCAATTTACTACAAGTATACTGTTGTTGATTGTTTCATTTTGTTGAGTTGCCGGATTAAAATAGGTATAAGTCAGCACTTGTAATCCTAAACTCGCCGGATGCATTGGATGAAAAACGCCATTTGCATCTACACCAAACCCGGAATAAGTTCCACCCGTTGGAGTTGCACCTGACAATTGAAGTGGAGCATCGCCACTGCAGATCTCAGCATATGTATCAGGCCAGCTTAGTACACTGGAAGGTTCAACGCAACCGGGACAAGGAGGGAATGAACCTGAGAACTGACAGGACACCCCAAGCAGAATATTGGATTCGATGTTCAGGAGATCTGCGGCTTCGACAAAACCATCTCCATTCAAATCAGTACAGACGTAACCATTTAAAAATAAAACGATATCATCAGAAACAATATCCCTGTCCATTTCATTGATGATGCAATCATGATTTACATCACCTGTATAAAGGGCATATACTCCGGATTCAACTTCAATTACATTTCCTCCGAAAGAGTTTGATGCTGTTGTAGTGAAATCATACACAGTTATATTTGAAAGCATGACAGGATCAGCACTCATCGTTTGTAAGGTATTCCTATGGCAGATGTTCAGATAATACTCTGATCCGGTTAATGAAGATACCGTAACAATACATGACCCGTCTGATTTCAAAGTTCCTGTAACTGTTTCTTGTACTGCGAAGGTCATCGGATCGATAAGTTTGACAGTAATATTGTCCACATCAGTGGCGTCCATACTTAATCCGGAATTAAATAATAGCGGATTCATTGTACCGCCGGAAATGTAATACCCCTGTAGAAATAATTTGAGTTCTAAGGTTGCAGAGTTAACTGTCTGTATAAAACAGAAAACAAGTGCCAGCAATGCTATGATTGCTTTTTTTGGAGAGAATAGTTCTGAATTCATGTGCTTGATATTTGTAATATTAGCTGATGTGTGTCTTGGAATAGACAACATAAATGAAGTCAGAATAAAAGTACTTTTCTCAGTAGTTTATTCTACGGTCGTTTTTTCAAATAAAAGGTCAAATCGGTAACATTAACGGTAATTGCCGATTTAAGAAAATGTACATGAACCAACAGTGACACGAGGCAGGAAGTTTAAACAGGATGATGATTTCAGCGTAAACTCATAGCCTCAACAAATTCATCTTTTTTCCTTCGTGAAATTTCAACATTCGAGCCATCACTCATTTGAACAAAATATCCGTCTGTACGACTGAATTGTTTTACATGTTTTAAATTAATAAGATGTGATTTATGAATTCTGAAAAAGTTAAATTCATTCAATAATGTTTCATACTCTTTAATTCCTTTTGCCGCAGTGTACTTTTCATTCAAACTGAAGATATAGGTGTAATTTACGTCAGCTTCAAGTCTGATGATCTCATCAGTTGATAAAAACACCAAGCCGTTTTGAATTGGTACAGCCAGCTTATGAACTCTTTCGGATTGAAGATTCTCGACAAGTCCCTTGTACTGGGCCTGATGATTATAGTTTATTTCCTTGATGGCTTTTTTTGTGGATTCTATAAGATCCGATGCTTCGACTGGTTTGAGTAAGAAATCGATAGCAGAAAATTTTATTGCCTTTATTGCATAGTGAGAATGAGCAGTAACAAAAATAATTTTAAAGTTTACTTCGTCGAACATATTGAGCAGATCGAATGCACTCCTTTCTGATAATTCAATGTCCAAGAAAACTAATTGTGGTGAATTTAACCTGATAAGATGATATGCCTCTGCAGTTGATCCGGCTTCATCAATCACCTGGATCATCGGACAATTTTCCCGTAATAGTTTTTTAAGAGAATTCCGGTTTGCTTTTTCGTCATCGACTATTATTGCTGAAATCATAAAATTTTCAAAGGTTAACTCTCAAATATAATTAAATTTTATGATAATTCAATTTCAACTCTGGTTCCTATAGAAGCTTGATTTTTATCTTTTAAATCAATTATTTCGGCTTTAATTCCTTTATTATATGCTTTATTAAATGCTTCAATGCGTTCAAATGTCAAACGGGACCCGAATGACGTATGCTTTCCACGATTTTCCGAATTCCAGTTGGCAGAATCAATTCGACCAATTCCGTTGTCTTCGATGGCAATTAATATGTATTGATTTTTCTTCTGCACATAAATGAATATTTTTCCTTTTCCTGCCAGTTTATCAATTCCATGTTTGATTGCATTTTCAACAAAAGGTTGTAACAATAAAGAAGGAACCATGATGTCATCTGTATCGATTTCCGGATCAATAATTATTTCGAATTGGAATCCATCTTCAAATCGTTGCATTTCCAGAAATGCATAACTTCTGAGAGCTTGCAGTTCTTCTTCTAAAGAAACTTCCTGCACAGAAGAATTGTCTAAAGTATATCTCACTAATTTTGCAAATGACGTCAGATATTTTTCTGCAGAAGCAAGATCGTTTTCCTGCATATAATTTCGGATGGAATTCATTACATTAAATATGAAATGTGGATTCATCTGAGCCCGCATAGCAGTGAGCTGAAGTGAAGCTTGTTTCTTCTCATTATCATATTTTTCCTGAAATAATAAAATCCTTCTTTTGTAGAAAATATAAATTGATATCATTAATAGGATAAATATAATAGTCCTGAACCAGATCGTTTTCCACCAAGGTGATAGTATAGTGAAGCTTAACACTGCGGGCTGTTTACTCCACAACCCTGAATTGTTCATTGCTTTTACTGATAATGAATATTTACCGGGATCAAGTGAAAGAAATTCAACTTCACGATTTATTGTTGTCCCTACAATTGAATCATGGCCATTAAACAGTATATATTTGTAGGATTGATTCTTTCTACTTTTAAACATTGGTGATTCGAAGCCAATACTAAAAGTGTTCAATTTGTAGGGAAAGATATATTTATCACTTATTGTTGTATCAGAATTGTTTACCTGAAATCTGGTAAATTTTACGATAGGCGAATATTTATTTTCAAAATCTGAATGTGAGGAAAAAAACACAATACCTTTCTTTGAAGCTAGCCAAACTGTATCGTTTAATATAGCTATGTCATTGATTTCATTGTCCGGAATTCCTTCTTTAATGCCAATATTTTTTATTTCATATGTAAATTTTGAAAAATCTGAGAACTCAATAACGCTTATTCCGTTATTTGAAGCGCACCAGATTTTTCCTCTATCTATCGCAATCTTTCGAATTGTATTACTGCACAAACCGTTTGACTCCCCAATTGTTTTTAAACTACTGTCTTTCATCATAATCATTAATCCATGACCAACAGTAGCAAAACATAAACTTTCATTAATGGTATCTATATCATCAATCCTGAAATTGCTTAAACGATCGTTAAATTGATAAAATTTATTATTTTTAATGTCAAACTTGACTACCCCGTCAATACTTCCAATTATTAAATTATTATCAGTATTGGAAAAAATGCATGTCATTTTTGAATTTAGTTTGCATAACTCCGTTATTGAATCATTTGTTATCTGAAGCAACTTATCGTAGCATCCTGAAAATAATCCAAACTTATTTCTGGTAAAATTGATAGTTGCATTTTTAGTTCGTGCATACTTTATATAATTGAATTTATTTTTACTTAAATATGTTATGTTATCATTTCCAACATATAGGCTTAAATCTTCACGATCAAAATACAAACTTGTTATTGTGGGGCTTTCAAATTTTTTATCAAATACTGTCATTTCAGTAGTATTTATTTTTGCTAATGCAGCAGGAAAATAACCTGCATAAATATACTTGTCGTCACAAGTTAATGCTTGTGGCGCCTGCATTCTATCGTTCGAAACATAGTTTTTAACTTCGTGGTTTGGCAGATAGAAAATGCCATCGTTGATTGATGTCACCCAATAACCATTTTCTTTATCCTGCATTATATTGCTGATATAATTTCCATGCAGATATGATTTGCTTTTTGAAAGATCAGTAGTGGAATCAAAAAAGTATAAACCATTCTTTGTACATACCCACAAATTCTGAAATAAATCTTCAGTCATGTTAATTATTCCGTGAGGAACTTCTCCAACTTTTAAAAATGATTTATTTTTTAACTCAAATATGGTGGTGCCAATTGAAAATAATAACCTGTCATTTTTAAGTCGTACAGCACAAAGTTTACCGTCAGTCTTGTTTTGAAAGATAAAGCTAGTCGCACCATTTTTTGTCAGATGAAGAAGCCTTGTTGTATATCCTGGTTTTAATCCCGTTCCAATTGCATCGGCTTTTCTGGAATCAACTCTTTCATCAATTGAAATGAATGGAATATTGTTAATATTATGTGGCTTGATTCTGATGGTGACAATTCCTTTGGAATTAATAAGGTATTGGCCATATGTACTGCCAATATATATGGTTTCATTTTTATCTACAAAAATTGACAATTGAAAGCTTCCATTTATAAGCCCCTTAATTCTGTCATTGTAACGGTAAGCATTTATTTTTCCACCTTCATAAAAAAAGACCCGCCCTGAAAATGTAATCATCCAGATCCGTCCTTTAATATCCTGAAATAATCTGAAAACTACATTGTCATGTAATCCTTCCTTTGTTCCAAACGTTTTAAACTCATAACCATTATATCTGACAACACCTCTGTCTGTCGCAAACCACATGTAGCCATCCGAGTCCTGCATGGCTTCATAAATTTGAGAGGTTGGCAAACCATCATTAGTGGTGAAATGCTGAAAATAGGTTTGAGGTCCGAGCCCGGAACTTTTTACCGTTAAGAAAACAAGAAATATAGTGACTGAAATTAAATTCCTTAAAAACATATATACCTTAAAAATATAAAATCTTTCGTAGGATACAAATTAAAGGAGTTTTTCTGCTAAATACTCCTTTAAAAACAAAAAAAAACCACCTGAACTCAGGTGGTTTTTCTGCTTTTCATTATTGAATAGTCAATTAGTCAACAATTACTTTCAGTGATCTCTTTTCAGAATCACTTGTCAGATATCCGAAATAAATTCCTTTCTGATATTCCGATACATTTAATTCGATATGGTTTTATCCAACTTCTGATTCAAATGCTCTTGTATAAACTACTCTTCCCTGAATATCAAGTAAAGAAAGTGTATATGATTTTTGAACTTCAGAATTGAAGTCAATATTTAATAGATCATGAACCGGATTTGGATAAGCACTTAACTCAAGTGATGGTGCTGAAATTTCTTCAGTAACATTATTGCTGATTTCACGTGCGGCTACAACAACAATTGTCGTAGGTAATGAAGTAGAGAAACATCCACCTGCATTATATGCTCTCACTGTGTAAACTCCAGCACTTGTTACATTGATCGAACGACTTGTTGCGCCTGTTGACCACAGATAACCACCTGCTGTTGTTGATGTCAGGGTAACTGAACCACCTGAAACAATTACAGGAGAACCACTCAAAGAGATTGTAGGTACTGCAGGCGGAGTACATCCGCTTTTGCTGACGATCGCTGCAGTTGATGTTGCTTTACAACCATTGCTTCCCGTAACAGTAACACGATATGCACCTTGTGTTGAGACAACAATTGATCTTGATGTCTGAGTCGTTGACCATAGATATGCGTTAGCTGTAGTTGAAGTTAATGTCACACTTGGATGAGATGTTGTTAATGACAAAGAACCGTTTGCAGAAATTGAAGGTGTTGTAGGGGCAGTTAACATTGTAACTGTATTGTTTGTCGATTGTGCAGAACAATTCGGTCCGCTATAAGCACGTACCCAATAAGTTCCTGCTGCAGATACATTGATCGTTCGTGTAGTAGCTCCTGTTGACCATAAATAACCATTTGCTGCAGACGATGTAAGGGTTAAAATTGAACCCGGACAAACGTTTAATGAACTGCTTGCAGTTACAGTTGGAGTCGTTGGACCACTGTTTGCATTTACAGTCGTAACAGCAGAAGTTCCACCACAACCACCTGAATTTGTTGTTACAGAATAACTTCCGGAAGCAGATACAGTGATTGATTGTGTCGTAGCACCGTTACTCCATAGATAAGAAGATGCCGAACTGGAAGATAAAACTACACTGCCACCTGCACAAAATGATGTTGAGCCATTGGCTGAAACTGTTGGAGTAGAGCCGGAGGTTGTAATTGAAACTATTGCAGGAGTTGATGTTGCATTTGTTCCACTTGAATTAGTTACACGTACTGTATATGATCCCGGACTTGTTACTGTTATTGAACGTGTTGTTTGTCCACCGGGACTCCATAAATATTGTGAACCGCTATTAGCTGTTAATACAACAGATCCTCCTGAACAAAAACTTAATGGACCACTTGCGCTGATTGTAGCAGTAGCAGTCGTTGTTTTTGGCATATAAGTGTAGTGGAACCATGCGTAACCCTGTAAATTGATATACTGTTTCCATGATCCGGTTTCAGCTGTATAATGTGCGCTATAAGTTTGATATGCTTTTGTAAAAGGATTTGATTGTAGCCATGGGCCCATAAATGAAGATTCACTACTAAATAAAGGAATGATTTTAACAGATGTATTCATACTGGCAACCATTTGAAGTCTGCCTCGTGAATATGAAAACAGATCAGCATCAGTTGGACGGTAAGCATGAAGCAAAATCCGGTCTGCTCTTGTAGTTAGTTGTTGCATTTGACCTTGTGCCGGCCATCCAAGATAGATTTCTGATGTTAAACCATATTGAGCTGTCAATACATCAATCTTTTTGAATTCGATCCATGCAAATCTCCACGCCCCTGCTGAATCGCAACTGTACCCATTTGGAGAAAGATATCTGCTGCAGTACAATGCAGATATGCTTGACTGATTCCAGAATTCGAATTCGTAATTGAATACATCAAATCTCTCATTTGCTGAGGTTCTGCCATTGTTATAAGGAACAATGTAATTTGAGAAGAACGAAGCGATCTCTCCTGATGCACCCATTTGAGTAATTCCATAATTGGCACGTGCTCTGCTTAAAAAAGCTGCAACATTATTCTTAACAGTTGTACTGGTCCAGTTTAATGAACCTAAGTCATAAAAAATAATGTAGTTGTAACCATTTCCCTGTGCATAGTCAAGAATGGCGTTTTCCTGGGTGGTATTTCCCAACCAGCTATTAATGCCTTTCAAATAGAAAGCGCGTACATTACTTGATTGACCATACGAAGTCAAGCAAATCAGGAATAATCCTGCCAACAATTTCATTACCTTTTGGTTCATCTTTTATACTTTAGTTAATTTATTATACAACACTTCTCTTTTCTCGATTTAACATTTGCAATTTGTCCAAAACAGCTCCAACCCATTAAAAGGTTCCCCCTGAAATAAACTTCTTGATTTAACTGTTTGTGACCTGAAATATCTTGTCCGGATTTAATGCCGGTTTGATTACTTCTTTCCCCTCAAACTTTTCGTAGGCGAAGATATATGTAAAAGTCCTTCGTGATACGTCTATAATCCTTTAAGTTGCAAAAAAATCCAAAAATACTTCATATTCACGCCAAATTCGAGGTTTTTGAAGGTGAATCCCTCTTCATCTTTGAAAATCCAAGATACTTTGTAGGGTACATGAAGTTTTTCTAAAACTTTAACATTTAAAGTTTTCAACAATCTAGACCGTTTATGAACAAAATCAAAATCCCGGTCATAAACCGGGATTTTTCTTTGTTAAGGCATACTTTTTTGTGTGTTTTAAGGTTGTTATTTTTCTATCATTAATCGCTTTGTTTCGTTTTGGTATGGTGTCACCAGGCGGATAAAATATATCCCGTTCGGTAATTCCTGTGTATCTATGTAAAGTTCATTATCTCCATCAATGAAATATGGATTCATCTGTTTTATAATTCTTCCTCCGATGTCTATAAAATCAATTGTTGATTTAGTTTCAGCAAGTGAGAAGAATGATAGGGTAAGATTCTCTCGGGCAGGATTGGGATAGATTTGTAATTCTTCCGTTTCGATATCCTCGATTCCAATCGACTTCGATGCATAAGAAGAAGGTGAAATTAGTGCTGAGTTTGAAATTGTAGTGAAATTCTTTTTTGGTGAATATGATCCGGAAGTTGCACCACAAATAGTTTTTACTCGCCATTGATATTTAGTATTTGGTGCAAGTCCTGTCAGGATAATATTTGTTTGTCCTACATTCGGCATTCGAACGTAACTGTAGTTAGGAGAATTTTCAGGTTTATACCGGATCACCAATGAATCACTTGCCGGCAAGGCATTCCATTTTAGTTTTTGGGATTTAGATGTTATTGATTCGGAAAGCATTCCATCTGGTGTAGTTAATAAACATACTTGTTGAGTCGGAATAACAATGCTTTCCGTTAATGAAGTTGCTGAACAACCTAAACTATTTGTTACAACTACAGTATAGTCACCGGTAGTAGTTGCATCATGATTTGCATTGTTAGCTCCACTGATCGATGAATTATTTAACTTCCATTGATAGCTGCTGATCGTTCCTGTGGTTGCTTCTGCTATTGATGAAATTGTGATCGAATTATTATTTAAAGCTCCCTGAGAAATTGATACTGTAGGTAAGCCATTCACTGCTACTGTAACTGCTGATGTTGTTTGAGTAACACCGTTCTTTGTAACCTGACAAGTATAGGTTCCCGAAGTTGTTGCAGTTATGGATGAAGTTGTGGCATTGTTCGACCACAGGTAAGATGTACCACCACCGGCAGTAATCGTTACACTTCCTCCAGCACAAAATGTAGTTGCACCCGAAGCATTAATAGTAGCGGTGAAGGTGGTATTACCTGATCCGGGTAATGGCTTTGGCATGTAACTGTACGTAAACCATTGAAAACCGAGCAGGTTTATATACTGAACACTTGCTGAAAGATCAGCCTGGAAATCTGCCTTGTATTTATTGAATGCTTCAATCTGTGCATGTGAATTTAACCATGGCCCCATAAAATTCGGTTCAGAAGAAAAGATAGGAGCGACATTAACTGTTGAATTATTTGATGCAAGATATTGCAAACGATTTTTACTGTAACCATAAACGGAAGATGGATCAACTCTATATGCATGCAATAATATCCGGTCAACATTCCTTTGTATCTGAGAACCTTGCCCTTGGTTGAACCAACCTAGATATGTTTCTGATGTAACCCCCTGAACTGTTGCAAGTGAATCGATCAGATGCATATTCTGTATGAAATATTTGAATCCACCACTTGAATCACACGAACAATTGTTTGGCTGAAGATATTGCGTGCAATAATATCCACCGGGATTTACTGATGCTGCTGTCCAGAATTCAAACTCAAGATTGAAAGCAGAAAATTTTTCATTTGCATTTGTTCTTCCTGCATTATATGGACCAATTTTATTTTGAAAAGTTGAATATGATTCCCCAACTGCTCCTATGTCAGCAATACCATATGTTTCTCTCGCCTTTCTGATAAAGGATGCCAACCTGTTTACTGAAGTTGAATTGCTGAAGTTTATTGTATGAAGATCATACAATAGGAGATAGTTGAATGAACTATCCACTGCATACTGTAGTAGACTATCTTCCTTTACAGTGTTTCCTAATATCGAGGCAAAGCCATTGACATAGATCCCACGGAAGGAAGGAGTTTGCTGTGCTTCTGATCTGAAAGAGAACAGATAGAATGCTAAAAGTGCGATTAAGTATTTGTGTTTCATTTGCTGTCCAGATGTTTTAAATGTCTGATATGGTTGCAAACTACACTGTGAGAGGCCTTGCAAATTGAACTATTCAGGAGTTTGAGCAACTTGTAAGTTTTATCCGTCTATTCAGCCTTCATTCTGGAATGATTATGAAACCTATAGTAAAAAATGCTTTTTTTGCGAAAAAATCGCATTTTAATTATGCCAAAGTTCATTTTTGATAAAATCACATCTGTAATTTTTCATTTTTTAGGGCTCAAAACAAGACAGTATTTCAGGAAAACCAATAAAAATAGCTGCTTTTTACATTTATCATTTGGTTTTGATTTTCTTTGTGAACTAATCACAAGATTGAATGAAAAAAATTGCATTAGCCTTGCATGGTGGAGCAGGAACTATTTTAAGATCATCGATGACTCCGGAAAAAGAAGCAGAATTTAAAAAAGCTTTATCAGATGCTCTATCAGTTGGATATTCTGTATTGGAAAAAGGAGCATCTTCAATTGATGCAGTTGAACAAACAGTAATGAGTCTGGAAAACTGTCCTTTGTTCAATGCAGGCAAAGGCTCTGTTTTTACAAATAACGGAACACATGAAATGGATGCAGCTATCATGAATGGTTTTGACCTTTCAGCCGGTGCAGTTGCAGTAGTAAGTGGAGTAAAGAATCCTGTCCATCTTGCTCGTATGGTCATGGAAAAATCTGAGCATGTTCTGTTAAGCGGTGAAGGAGCAAGTCAGTTTGCAAAGCAACTTGATCTTGAATTTGAGAATGAAAAATATTTTTTCAATCAGTTTCGTTTTGATCAATTGCAGGAAATTCGTTCTACCGATACATTTCAACTTGATCATTCCGATAAAAAATTCGGAACAGTAGGAGCCGTTGCGCTGGATAGTAATGGAAATATTGCTGCTGCAACCTCAACAGGAGGAATGACAAATAAGAAATACAATAGAGTGGGAGACAGTCCAATCATTGGTGCCGGTACTTATGCTAATAATAAAACATGTGCTATCTCCTGTACCGGACATGGTGAATATTTTCTGCGTGCTGTCGTTGCCTATGACATTTCTTGTCTGATCGAATACAAAGGACTTTCACTTCAGGAAGCCTGCGAATTTGTTGTAAATGATAAGCTCAAAAAATTTGGTGGCGAAGGTGGACTTGTTGCAATTAATAAAAATGGAGACTGTGTTCTCACCTTCAATTCTGATGGCATGTATCGCGCATGGAAAACGTCGGATGAAAGTAATGGGGTTGAGATTTACAAATAGATCTCAACACCATTATTATTACTGAATAATAATTTTGCCTTTGGTTGATTTATTACCTTCTATAATTTCATAGAAATATAAACCACTTTCCCTATTTGGAATTTCTACAGTTACATTAGTTTTATCAATATTTTTTGAAACTTTTATTTCAGAACTCTGAATGTTTGTAATCCTGATTATTGAATGCTGACTTAAGAGAAAATCTGTTTGGATTTTAAAATTTGAAGTTGCCGGATTTGGAAAAACA
Organism: Bacteroidota bacterium; assembly: GCA_016711505.1. NCBI lineage: Bacteria > Pseudomonadati > Bacteroidota > Bacteroidota bacterium. The sequence continues at coordinate 61,629 of JADJSV010000001.1, forward strand.
AATGAATTAGCAGCTGCTAATTTATCAATTCCTGTAATTGAATTTGGAATTACAACTGAAGTTGAAAGTCCGGCAGTCGAAATTCCCGTCCCAAGATTTATTCCATTATCAACTAAGTCACACGCAAGTCCAATTGCATCCGGATTATTTATCGTTGCAAGATAGTTGCTTGAATATTTTGCAATGTAAATTTTACCATCTGGGGCTAGTTTTAGATAACCGGCTTTATAAGATCCATGTGGATTTGTAATTGCTCCTAGATTTATTTCAGAGGCATTTATATCTGTTGGATTATAATTTAGCAAACTATATTGATAAATATTTGCACTTTGCCAATCTGTTGCATACAACATATTACCGTCAGGAGAGAAAGCTACACCCCATGAATTGTTGCGGTTTATAATTGTAATTGGACTCGAAATTAATCCTGTTGCGATATCAAAATTGAATAATTGTATCTGATCACTATAATTCATTGCATTGGCAATTCTTGTTCCGTTCTCGGAAATGGCTAATTGTCCCATAGCTCCATGTCTTGATCCAAATGATCCGCCTGTATTTGCATCGCCAACATTGGAAACAACCGGATTAATATTTAGGCCAGTTGAATTAACTTTGTAACAATTGAAATTTGAATTGCCAAATTCATGTGTGATTATCCAATAACTGTCATCAGATTGATTATAAACCGCTGCTAATTTTTCACATGACGATAAATAAATTAAATTATTTTTAGAAACCACTTCACCGCGGCCGCTATCTAATGACATATCTACAATTGAATAATGCAAACCACCGGTACCAAATTCTGCAACTGTGAAAACGTAGTAATTGTAATTATTCCCTTTGCCGTTATCAGGCTGCTTTATTATTAATGCTGGCTGGCCACCGGTTAAGCTTCCAAGAATACCATTGCCATTTACCATTAGAGCATGATCTTTATTCCAAATGTTTTCTCCATCGCAATAGAATGCCAATGATCCTTGCTCGTCACTGATCGTTGCGACATTATCATAAGTATTAGTTGCACCATTCAATAATGCAACAGGAGTTTGACCGTTAAAATCAATTCCGGCAAGATTTCCGAAATACCAAATTTTGTTTATGCCTGGTAAAATAGCCTGTGCAAAATGTACATTTGACATCAATGCGATAATAAAAAATAATTTAATTTTCATTTCCTTAAACTTCTATGGGAGATTAATTTTTTGACTAATATACTTTATTTAGATAAAATAGATAGTTTTCTGCCTTGAGAAATTAATCTAAATTTTAACATTTCATATTTACAGTTTAAATCGAAGCATAGGCATTATGAAAAAAAGATTGAACGCAACATCAAAAATTACAAAACATTGACATTTTAGCGTTTTTTTGGCCATAGAAATATATCTTTTAGCCATAAATTCTTTGGCTCAACCTTGTTTTTTAATACATTTGATTATTCCTTCATGATGATCAAGAAAAGCATCTTATTATTTTTCTTTTATGGCTTATTTGTAGTCTTTCCAAAAATAAGTACTGCCACTCATATTGCCGGTGGTGAAATGAATTACAGATTTCTTGGCGGTACAACTTATGAAGTAACCCTTACTGTTTACAGAGATTGTTACAACGGCATACCTGACTTTGATAATCCCGCAATTATTGGAATATATGACGGAAATGACGAACTGTTATCTACAACAAGTGCTTTCATTACAACTTCTGGTCCTGTTTCAAATGCTATAAATTCTCCATGTCTGATTCCTCCGACAAATGTTTGCTATGAAGTAGCGAATTATGTCTTTAATATTGATCTGCCTCCTGCTCCCGGAGGTTACACCATTACATATCAAAGATGCTGTAGGAATTCTACTGTAGTGAATATTGTGAATGTCGATGATGCTGGTGCAACTTATTTTGCTACCATTCCTGATCCATCTATTTCAACATTTAACTCAAATCCAAAATATATTAATTTGCCACCAACTTTTATTTGCATGGGTGTTCCTTTTACATTCGATCATTCTGCAATAGATTATGAAGGAGATTCTTTGGTTTATAGTGTTACTGCGCCGTTTCATGGAGGTAGTACATTTGATCCTGTTCCTGACCCTCCGGCTGGACCTCCTTATTCACGGGTGGTTTTCAGAAATCCGTATTCGGTCGCTAACGCATTAGGTGGAACTCCAATGGTGATTGATGCTTCAACAGGATTGCTTAAAGCAACTCCTAATTCACTCGGACAATTTATCTATGGGATTACTGTAAAGGAATATAGAAACGGAGTTTTACTCGGTGAAACTACCCGCGATTTTCAAGTTAACGTTGTGAGTTGTCCCGAAATAACTGTAGCATCGATATTTTCCCCAACAATTTCTTGTGGAACTTTATCCGCAAATTTTGAGAATACAAGTTATAACGCTGCAACTTATCATTGGGATTTTGGTGAATTGGGAGTTACTTCTGATACATCTGCTTTGATGAATCCAACCTATGCTTATGCTGATACAGGCGATTATGTTGCAACTTTGATTGCATATTCAGGATTAAATCCAAATTGTAATGATACCGCCCGCGGTAATGTCCACATCTATCCGGTCTTCAATTCCGATTTCGATATCCGTAATGTATACTGCTCCGGAAGATTTGATTTTATAGACAGATCTTATGGAATTGGTGGCGTAGCTAATTTCTGGAAATGGAATTTCGGCGACGATTCACTTTCTTATGATGTAAACCCCGTTCACATTTATGAAAATCCCGGAATCTATAATGTTTCTTTAATCACTTCTGCTGATTCATCCTGCTATGATACTCTGCAACAAAAAGTCATAGTGCAACAAAATCCTTTTTCGAACTTTGGTATTCAGCTTGACACTTGTTCCTATACAATTAGAACAATTGATTCAGCCTTGTTTGCCGCTTCCTACCGATGGGATTTTGGTGATGGTAATGTCGATTATACTTCTGATCCCGTACATTCTTTTGCAACGTATGGAAATTATACAATTCAGCAAATAGTTTTCACAGATTCCACATGTATAGACACTTCAACATATACCATAACGATCCCGCCATTATCTACTGTAGATTTTGGATATTCAGTCGCAATGTGTGATTCTGTCGTTAATTTTTCAAATTTATCAGTCAATGCAAAAGGCTACCTATGGAATTTCGGTGATGGGCAAACTTCAGTAGCAGAGAACCCTTTACATACTTATTCTTTAGCAGGAACCATTCCTGTGACACTGACCGGAATTTCAAGATATGGTTGTGAAAGCATAGTTAAAAAGGAAATAAATTTTATATCCTTCAAAGAAGCAAAATTCAGTTCAACTCAGGATTCATGTACAGGAAATTTTACCTTTTCAAATGTGTCTGAGAATGCTGTAACGTATGATTGGAATTTTGGCGATGGTACATTAAGTGAAGACAGGCTTCCTGTCCATAATTATGGCACAACAGGAAAATTCTCAGTTTTATTAATTGTCAACAAAGAATCAGCTTGTTCGGATTCTATCACTATTGAACTGGCTCCGGAAGAATTGCTTGGCGAGATATTATATGTTCCCAATTCCTTTACTCCTAACGGTGATGGCCTGAATGATTTTTTCAAATTCAGTACATACAGACCATGCCTGAATTATTCAATACAGATCTACAACAGGTGGGGTACAAAAATTTACGAGAATGAGAATGCAGGAGAAATGGAATGGGATGGTAGATTCCAGGACACAATGGTTCCTGCAGATATTTATGTTTATATTCTGAATAATGGTGAACAACAAAGAAGTGGAATGATCAATGTTATTCGTTGATCCTAAACTTTTCAAAAACCTGCTTAAATTTTTCTTTCCTTTTTTCAATTGAGTAGTTTTCCTTGATTCTTTCTCTGGCAGATTTCCCGTTTTTATTCAGATCTTCAGCAGCAAGATTCTCAATTATTTTTTTTAATGACTCCGGATTTCTTTCATTTAGTATGTAGCCCGTATCACCAATGATTTCAGGAATGGAAAATACATCTGAGCCTATTGGAATACACTGACAAAGCATTGCTTCACATAGAGCATTTGGAAATCCTTCAGCCATACTTAATTGTAAATAATATTTGTGCTTGCTTAAAATTGACGGGAGTTCGTTGTTTGCAATAAAAGGAACCAGATGAATGTTGCTGCTTAATTTGCTGAAAAATCTTTCTTCTCCACCAATGATAGTAAACTTGAATGTAGGGAAATGCTTTGCAACCTCAAGAATAAGATCAATACCTTTTAACTTTTGTTGTGATGTTTTATGTAATAATCCTGCAACTGTTACGAAGCTATTTTCCTCCGGATCACTTTTACTTATAAATTTATTTTCATCATATCCGTTTTCTATGCACATGTATGGAGTTTTAATTCCTTTATTGAAAAAGGCAATACCTTGCTCCGGATAATCGTTCTTATCGTAAGTGTAGTTCGTTCTCCAGAGCGTATGATGTTTTGGAAGGATCAGTGAGCAAAATCTGAAAGAAATCCGTGTAGCCATTCCTAGAAATGTTCTCTGATAATTTCCATACCCAATTGATGGGAAAGAATGGCAGTCTGTACCTGCAGCGATAATTACACTTTTCTTTCCGCCAAGTTTTGAAATAAGTACTGGAAGCAAAGAGTGTATGCCGGCAAGTTGTATATAGCAAATTTTATATCCGGAAAAATTCCTGATCAGAAAAATGAGTTGTTCAAATAATTGAAAAGGTATTTTCCATTTTTGCCCAAAGTCAAAATTGAATGTTCTTACATCATAATATTCTTTATAAATCGCCAGATCTTTCTCTACAAAAGTTGATGTACCCATGAAAAAGTAGAGTGCTTTTTGCTTTTTCATTTAGTCAGTTACAATTTTCTAGCTGAAGTAAAAATTCCGCCTGCAAATCTCTTACCTGCCGGCATAGTACCTATGAAATTTTCCAGGATCCAAATTATCTTTGATGCATAACGAATTGTTTTAACAAAGATTTTTTTTATTTTAAAATAGGGAATTTTTTTTCCATCGATTCCTTCGAGAGTAATTGCAAAACTTAATGCTAAAAAGTATTCATTAACTTCTTCTTTCAATCCTGCTTTTTGAATTGCATCTCTCATTTCATCCGTACCTAGTGGGACATGGACGTCATATACTGGTTTGTTTAAAAATTTATGTAATGTCCCGGTTGCTCCTTTAAAGTTTGGGAGAGTACTTATTAGAATACCTCCTGGTTTCAGGAATTTTGCAAATGCTTTCAAGGTTGATGCTGTATCTTCAAAATGTTCTACTACACCAAATGAACATACAACATCAAATTTCTCAAGAAAGTCTTCAGGCGGCTTGAATGCATCGGCATGGATGACCGACCCTTTAACTTTGTCCCTTTCAAATATTTTTTCAGTCTGCTTACAGCCAAGTTCAGAATAGTCTAAACCGTAAATATCAAAATTGAATTCTTTTTAAAATAGGTTAAAAAGACTGAATTGCCGCAACCAATTTCAAGGATCTTTTTATCAGTAGTATCTAAACCCTTAAATGCTTTCTTGAATAATTTATGCATTAGGCGATTAGGATATTCATTTACGTTAGAAGAATGAATGTTAATTGGTGGTGGAAGTTTAAAATTCTTCCAGAATTGTGTCCAATATTCTTCACCGGCTCTATCCGATTTTATCTCTGTAATTTGGTCTTGCGATGTCATATGATTACTTGGCCGTGAAATTAGCCAAATGATTTAAAATTTTACGTCTTTGGTGCTTTTTTATGTAGTTTAGCAGCAGAATTATGTGTGGAATAACAGGTTTCGTAGATTTTTCAAAGCAGTCTGGACGTGAGGTACTTAGCAACATGGCCAAAGTGCTTCATCATCGTGGGCCTGATGATTCAGGGGCTGAAGTAATTGAAGTTTCCAATGCTGTCATAGGTTTAGGATTCAGAAGACTTTCGATATTAGATCTTTCACCTTTAGGGCATCAACCTATGCAAAATCCGGTTAATGGAAACTGGATTGTATTCAATGGCGAGATCTATAACTTTCAGGAAATAAAGAATGAATTGATTGCTTTGGGACATTCATTTAAATCAATGGGTGATACTGAAGTAATTTTACATGCTTATCAACAATGGGGCAAAGAATGTGTTAGTAGATTTGTTGGAATGTTTGCAATTTTAATTTTCGATAATGCACAGAATAAAATTATTGCATTCAGAGACAGGGTTGGAGTAAAGCCTTTTTTTTATTATTGGTATGACGGACTTTTTATGTTTGCTTCTGAATTAAAAGCATTTCATCAAATCCGTTGTTTAAAAAGTAATCAATAAAAATGCTTTATGTTCTTTTTTCAGCATGGATATATTCCTGCTCCTGATACGATTTTTTAATAATTGCTTCAAATTGAAACCAGGTCATTGGATAGAACTCAATTTAAACGATCGTCAAATCAATTCCGGCTGTTATTGGAATCTTAATGATTTTGCAGAAAGGAAAAGTTGAAAATTGATTATGAAAGTGCGCTTAAGGAAACGGAAAGAATTCTTATTTCAGCTTTTAATTATCGGTTAGTATCTGATGTTCCCGTTGGTGTTTTTTTAAGTGGAGGTTATGATAGTTCATGTGTAGCTGCAATTTTGCAAAAGGAGAAGTCTGCACAAATTAAAACATATACAATTGGTTTTGATGAACCGGGTTATAATGAAGCTGTGTTTGCTAAGGAGGTAGCTAAAGTTATTGGAACTGATCATCATGAATATTATTGCACTTTTCAGGAGGCAAAAGATATTATTCCAAAACTTGCAGAAATCTATGATGAGCCATTTGGTGATTCTTCTGCAATCCCAACAACTCTTGTTAGTATGATAGCAAGAAAACATGTGGTCGTAGCTTTAAGCGCCGATGGAGGTGATGAGTTGTTTGCTGGTTATCCACGACATATTAAGAGCCGGGATCATATTAATAAATTAAAGTTGCTTCCACCCGGAGTTCGAAAACTTGCAAGTTCATTTTTGCCGGATAGCATTCAAACGTTAGATAGACCAAATCGGAGAGATAAGTTAAAAAGAGTATTAAATGCAAAGGATGATGAAGAAATGTTTGATGTAATTAATCAGACTTTTACCTTGTCTGAAGTTTCAAAGTTGATCAAAGGTGAATTTGGCACTTCACAATCCTTTTTTCAAACAGGAAGATTGTCATCAGATAAGGATTTAATTTCTAAGATTCTTGCATTTGAGTTTCAGACTTATTTACCTGAGGATATATTGCAGAAAGTTGATAGAGCAACAATGTCAGCCAGCCTTGAAGGAAGAGAGCCATTTTTGGATCATAGGTTAGCAGAATTTGTATTTCAACTACCCGGTGAATTTAAGATAAATGGCAGTGCACAAGAAAATTATTTTGAAGGATATTGTACATAAATATATTCCAAAAACAATTATGGAACGACCCAAAATGGGATTTGGTGTTCCTGTGGAACGATGGTGCAGAGAAGATCTGTTGGACTTATTTATGGAGCACATGTCAGATGAAGCCTTGTCAAGATCAGGTTTGTTAAACACAAATGAAATAATTCCAATCAGAGATCGTTATCTGAAAGGTAATTTGGAGAATTTTGAGAGAATCTGGTTTATTTTTATTTTCCAACAGTGGTTTAAAAAATGGATGTAATTACTGTTTTGGTATTCGGAAATATCATAACATTGTTGAATAGATTTTTTTATGGGCGTAATTCGCAGACAAGGTATAAAAAACACAATTATTGGATATCTGGGAATTCTGATCGCTTTTGTCAGCTTTTTTGTGGTGCAGCCTTATTGTTTGACTAAGGAAGAAATTGGCCTGACCCGGGTACTGTATTCCTTTTCAATTATTGTTGCCATGTTTGTGCCGTTAGGAATTGGTAATGCTACCATAAAATACTTTCCTCTATTTAAAGATGAAGAGAAAAAGAACCACGGCTTTTTTGGATTCATGAATATCTTTCCGTTGATTGGATATGTTGTTTCTGCCGCACTGCTATTTACGTTCAAAGATTTTATCCTTAACCAATACCGTAGTGAATCGCCATTGCTATTGGAATATTTCGATTTCGTTTTCCCACTCATTTTCTTCAATGCTTTTATTGCGATTCTTTCTGTGTATTGCAATGCTAATTATAAATCAACTATTCCTTCTTTTCTTAATGATGTTGGTGTCAGATTAGCTATGATTGGAATCGTCGGAATTTATTTTCTTAAGATAATCTCCCTTGACCAATTCATTGCAGCTTACATAGGTATTTTTGGTCTGCAATTAGTTCTATTGCTGGTTTATATCTTCTTCTTTGATAAACCTAGTTTCAAAGTGGACTGGCCGTCGTTCAGAGAAAAGAAAATGTTCGAATTGATCCGCTATGGACTACTGCTTTGGTTTGCAAGCGTTGCTTCAATCGGTATAAACAATCTGGATGTAATTATGCTTCCGAAATATCTGACACTGGATTTGGTAGGGATCTATGCTATCGCGGCTTTTATTCCAACAGTTATTGAAGCGCCTATCAACGCTCTGGACAGGATTGCTGCACCTAAAATTTCATTTGCATGGAATGTGACTGACAAGTCACAGATCCAGGAGATCTATCATAAATCTTCTTTATATCTCTTTTTATTCGGTGGATTTTTTCTCATCAATATCCTGACAAATATTCATACTGTTTTGCAATTTCTACCCGATGGATTTCAGAGAGGTGAACCTGTAGTTATCATCTTTTCCATTGGTGCATTGATCAATATGGCTACCGGAGTAAATGGTTCAATTCTTAATACATCGGCAAAATTCCGGTATGGAGCTTTTTATCTGATCCTTCTGGCTATCCTCCTGATCGGTTTTCAGGTCGTTTTCATTCCGGTTTTTGGAATGATAGGCGCTGCATTAGCTACCACTTCTGCACAAATAATATATAACCTACTGGTCTTTCTCACAGTTTACAAATTCTTTAAACTGCAACCTTTCAATATAAAAAACTTGTATGTGCTTATAATAATTATTTGCACCTGCATCCTTTCTTATCTGTTACCTCACTTTGAAAATAAATTTTTTGATATAGGAGTCAGGACTGCTGTTGTTTCACTTATTTATTTCCTGGCTGTGTATTGGATGAATATTGTCTCTGAATTTCACAAACATTTGCCTTGGAAGAATGAAAAGTGAAAAGTGAAAAGTGAAAAGTGAAAAGTGACGGTATAGTTAATCAAGTATTTGCCCAATTGCCGATTATTAATTATTCTACCATTGATTTCGCCTTTGAAATAGTGTTCTTATCGTCTTCGTCTTCCGGTTTCATTTCTATCACTTTTTTGAACCAGACATTTGCTAAAATATCGTCACCTTTATTGTCTCTGTCGTGATATGTTTGTGCCAATTCATATTTGTGCAGGAGGTCATTTGGTTCCAGTAAAACTGCCTTGGAAAAATTTTCTATCGCTGCCTCAAAAGAACCGCCGTCAGGTACACCGCCATACAAGGTATTGATCGCAGCTTTTTCGACAAAATTAAAGTTAGCTATCGTGCGATGCCAACGGCCAAGAATATGATATGCACCGGCAAGTTTTGAATCGTACTTTATGGCTTCTTCGCATTCAGTCCTGATGACTTTCGCATTTGAAATCTTTTGTTTGCTTGATGCATTCTCATTGATCCTTCCTAATGCCAATGCATATGTATAATGTGCCTGCGCATTTCCTTTATTAATTGCAATTGCTTTCCTGGAAAGATATGCGGCATTATTGAAATATTTTTGTTTCTCAGTTTCTGTAGAACGCAAATTTCCAAGTTTGCTGAATAAATATGATGTGTTCGTAAGCAGATCCAGATTATTGGAATCTGTGTTGAGCAACTCTCTGAAGATCTTAAAAGATTCTTCCCATTTTTTTTCTGACTTTAAAATGAGTGCTTTTGAAATTTCATTCTGACAATTTGCCCTAAAACCGCAAAATAAAATTGTTATTAGTAAAATTGCTTTTTTCATATTCGTTCAGTCTTAGTCGCAGGTTTTTCGTTACTCTGCGCTTTGCATTATCAATGCTTGCATTCAATTCAAATCCCAAAATGAGGATCAATGAATTGAAATACATCCACAACATCATTACGATCAAAGTTCCGATTGAGCCATAGATCTTATTATAACTTCCGAAATTATTCACAAAATATGCAAAGCCCGTTGAAACAACTATTGAACTTAGAGCAGCAAATGTCGACCCTGCTGAAATGAATCGCCATCTCTTTTTAACAGATGGAGCATAATAATATAAAAAAGAAATTGCGATAAAAAATAGTGCTAGTACGACTGCCCATTTTCCCAACATGATCAATGCAACTTGTGTTTTGGATTTCAGAATACTTTGAGTAACTAAATATTTTGTCGCTGTTGCTGAAAATATAATCAATGTAGTGGAAATGATCACCAGAGTTGAAAGAATAAATGTCAGTACAATAGCTACCATCCGTTGTCTGAAGGGTGATCTCGTTTCGGATGCGTGATACGAACTATTGAAACCACGCATCATCGTCATAAAACCATTGGTAGTAAAATACAGAGCGGTAAGGAATCCAATTGATAGCAAACCACTGTGCTGGATCTTAACGATGTCAGTAATTGTTGTTCTTGCACTGGCAAATGCAGCTGAGGGTAAAACACCTTCAATGATATTAAGCAATTCATTCTGAAATCCCTTTATCGGAATGTAGGGGATGAGAGAAAAGAGGAATATCGTTGCCGGAAAAACTGCCAGAAAGAAACTGAAAGCCAATGCCTGCGCTCGCGTAACGATGCCACCTTTCTTGATTCCGGTGAAAAAGAAATCAGCTACATAGTAAATGGGCATGTTATCAAAGCCGGGTAAGGCAACCCTTTTTGTATAATCGATAAATGACCTTACCGCAGGGGTGTCACCGAAATATTTTACAATTTCTACAGATGCTCGTTGTAATTTTTTTCCTGCCACTACTTTACTATTTTCATACTTATATCAAGACTCTTATGAGAATGAGTCAATGCTCCTACAGATATAAAATCAACTCCGCTTTCAGCAAATGAACGAATAGTATCTAATGTTATTCCACCTGATGCTTCAGTTTCAAATTTCTTATCGATCAGTTTAATTGCTTCCTTTAGAAGTGCAGGGGAGAAGTTATCCAGCATAATTCTGTCAACTTTTCCGATTGATAAAACCTGATTTACCTCCTCTAAAGATCGTGTCTCAATTTCAATTTTAAGCTTTTTGCCAACTTTTAAAATATATTCATTGGCTCTTTCGATGGCATTTTTTATTCCCCCCGAAGCGTCAACATGATTGTCCTTAATAAGAATCATATCATATAATCCGAATCTGTGGTTGTTTCCACCACCAAGTTGAACAGCCCATTTTTCAAAGATCCTGAAATTTGGGGTGGTCTTTCTTGTATCCAGTATTTTAGTACTGGTTCCTTTGATGGCTTCCACATATTTATTCGTTAAGGTGGCAATTCCACTCATACGTTGCATACAATTTAAAAGTAATCGTTCTGCTGTCAATAATGATCGCACTTTTCCTTCTACTGTCATCACAATATCTCCCGGCTTTACTGCACTTCCTTCTGCGACATGTACCTTTACAATCAAACCTGAATCAACCTGATTCAGAATCTGATCTGCAAGAACCAGCCCGGCAATAATTCCATTTTCTTTGACTTTCACATTTGCAATTCCATGTTCTGATTCCGGAATGGTGGATAATGATGTATGATCCCCATCACCAACATCTTCTTTCAATGCATTTGCAATAAAATCTCTGATCGATAAACCGTAGTGTTCCGTAAATTCCATAGTAATACTTCTAGCTGTGAAATTAGAAAACTTAAAGTGATAATAAGGAAAGGATTTTATGAAGATATTCACAAAAAAAGGCTGCCAGAATAAGGCAGCCTTCCTAAAATTTCGTTGATATTTCTAAATTTCAAATTGTTTAAATCAATCTTTACTCAGATTCAAATCGCAATTCCATCAATACATTCTTGCCGCCGGAACTCTTAAAATAAAAGGATGTTCTATAAGATTTTCCGGAGCTACTTACCAGATTGCCGATTGCATATTGAGTTCCCTCCGGTGATGAGCCTTTATGAATAATGGTAAAAGATTTTGGAGCGTTCTTGCTGAAAAAATCCTTTATTACCTGTTCTGCCTGAGCTTTACTATAAACATCTTCACGGTTTATTATAGTAAGATCTAACGTCGGACCAAAGTAAGTGGAAAGTTGTTTGGCGTCTCCACTACGAATTGCAAAGGCAATTTCGTCGAAGACATCAAGAGAATAGCTCTGACTGAAAACCAGTAAAAGCATTATTAGGGAGATTGTTTTTTTCATTTTGTTGAAAGTCACAGGACTAAAGCAAACATCAAGCCACTTTGGCCCTTGATATGGCTAAAATAATTGTTTTTAAGCATAGAAAGTGCTTTATTTACTATGTTTATGAACATAATGAGGTTATGAAAATATCCTCAAATCATTAGAAGTGTGAAAATCGAATTTATTTTTATCGGAAAAACGACTGAATCCTATTTAAATGAAGGAATATATACTTATTTGAAAAGATTGGTCAACTATCTGCCTGCTGAAATTTTAACACTTCAATCATCGACCTCTAAGATCAGAGAGAAGATCATTGAAGAGGAAAGTAAATTGATCATTTCGAAAATTCAGCCGCGCGACTACCTGGTATTGCTGGATGAGAAGGGAAAAGAATTTACTTCACGTGAGTTGGCAGCATTTATTGAAAAGCAAATGCTGGCTGGTACTAACAGAATGCTTTTTATTACCGGTGGAGCCTATGGTGTGTCTGACGAACTGAAAAAGAAAGTTCATTTTACTCTATCTGCTTCTAAGTTTACCTTTACCCATCAGATGATCAGATTGCTTCTGACGGAACAAGTATATCGGGCAATGACAATACTCCGAAATGAATCTTACCATCATGACTGATAGTAATCAAACTTTATTAAATTTGTACACAGACATCATACTATATGGTAGAATATCTTTCTTTTGTTGACCTGATTATTCCCGTTATTTTTTTAGTCATCATATACCTTATTGCAAAAGGTAAACAGCTGAAAAATATAGAGACTAATTCCAGTTATAGATTTTATATGTATGGTCTTATGATCAAACTTTTCGGCGGAATAGCAGTGTGTTTGATCTATGCTTTATATTATGGTGCCGGTGATACTGTAAATTATTATAACGATTGTGTTGTCTTATTGAATCTTGGTGAAAAGTCTGTTATGAATATTTTCAAATTCATAATTGGTCCGGAAGAATCAGTAGCTTTTGAATTTGATTCCAATACCGGAATCATGCAATATGGGGCTGACCCGCATGCACGTGCTGTTGTTAAACTTACCTGGCCTTTATGTCTGATCGCATTTAAAAGTTTTATAGGTATGACCATTTTGCTTGCCTATATTTCTTATTGGTCTATATGGCGCTTGTATCAGGTATTAGTAGAAGAATTTCCTAAACTTGAATTTGAATTTGCTGTTGCTCTATTATTTATCCCATCAGTATTTTTTTGGGGTAGTGGATTATTGAAAGATACTATTACATTTTCTGCTGTATGTTTATTTTCTTCTTCCTATTTTATAATTCTGACAAAAAAAAGAAACTTTATAAGGAATATTTTGTACATCGTTATTAGTTCAATGTTATTGATATGGATCAAACCATATATATTTTTCGCATTATTGCCTGGAAGTTTCCTTTGGTATGGTGGTATACAGCTTGAGAAAGTTAAGAATAACCTGATCAAGTCATTATCAACCCCTTTCCTGATCATCTTCTCCCTGATCTCAGGTTATTTTATGTTGGATGTTATGAGTGGATTTCTGGGCGATTATTCATTGGAAAATGTACTGGACAAAGCTGTAATTACTCAAATGGATCTGAAGAGTGAACACTATCAGGGATCTGCATACGATATCGGTGATTTTGAACCCACGATAAGAGGGATCTTTTCAAAAATGCCGGCTGCGATCAATGCTGCGCTATTCAGGCCTTACATCTGGGAAAGTTATAACTTTACAATGATTCTTTCGGGAATAGAAAATTTACTAATGCTCGCATTCACAATTTATCTTCTGATAAAATTAAAAGTTTACAATCTTTTCCGGTTAATGTTCAGGCACAGGATCCTGTTTTTTACTGTGTATTTTAGTTTATTCTTTTCCTTTTCGGTTGGATTAACTACATCAAATTTTGGAAGTCTTGTGAGATATAAAATACCTGCAATTCCATTTTATGTTATTTCTCTCATCATTATCAGCTCAACGTATCGTGAGTTGAAAGAAGAGGATAAATTGGATTACCAGGTCGATTTAAAAAAGTCGACCGCATAAACCTTATTGTAGACTTTTTCAGCAATTTCAAAACTTCTGTATTTTTTTGCTACAGCAAATATCCGTGTGGAAAGTGAACTTCCTTCACGTAGAAGAATTTCTATTTTGTCAATTGCTTTTTTGTACTCTTCAATATTTAATTCCTGTAACACTGCGCCTATATTTTCAGATTCAATAATAGACGAATCATCAGATATATCTTTTGTAATGATCACCGGTAATCCAAGTGCCCAGTATTCTCCATCTTTGATTGGGGAGCAGTACCTTTTTGTAGGAATCGGTTTGACGGGTGTAATAGCAAAATCTCCTAAACCCATGTAGTCTCTCACTTCATGATGATGGACAAATTTGCATACTATTTTATTAAATGAGAGTCCGGCTTCATTAGCCCATTGCCTGATCTGATTTGTATCATGATTAGTAAGTAACAGAACCCTGAAATTATCTCCCCATTTATTTTCTGCTTCTTTCAGAAGATAAAAAACTTCTTTTGTAAGATAAATTCCTCCAAATTTTCCTGCATAAACCGCTACTATTTTGTTTTCAAAGCCAAGCCGGTCAGAAAGGACTTTATTTTTTTTTCTCTGTAAGTTGAAATCTTCCAGATCGACACAAGCGGGTTTTACTAAAAAAGTTCTGAGGTTGAAAATTATATTTTCTTACTGCATAATCATACATTCCTTCAGTAGCACTTATCAATATTTTTGCATGCCTGCTCAACTTTTTTTCTAGAAAAAAAAGTAGCCTGAACTTTAAACTATCTTTTGTCCAGGTATTGTTTTCTACCATCGCTTCAGCATGAGGTTCATAACTATCTACAATCAGCCTGCAACCGGTAATTTTACTTAAGATATAACCAATGCTACCGCCTGGAGTACACCAGGCATGAATAATTCCAATGCGGTTTTTACTGATCGCATTTAACAATTTATAAAAATAGCCAAACGCTTTAAATGGAAAATTCAAATTGATTTTAGAGTACTCTAAAGTAAGTAATTCTATTCCGTTTTTGCTTAATAACAATTCTTGTTCTTTTTTAACAATGTCATTCATTTTTAAATGCTCTTGTTCAAAAGTTACAAGGACGATTTTCCTGGCAGGATCGATATTTTTTCTGATCATCCGTACATAGGGTAGAGTATAGGTCTGAACCAGAGCATCCTGAAAACTCCAGTGTGTTAAAACCAAAATACTATTCCTTTTGCTCATTTAAATTTTAAAATTAATTTTCTTCCTACAATTGACTTTGCCAGTAAAGTTAAATATTTACCTTTTAATCCTCCTTTAAAAATTGCTTTGATAGAAAATGAAATTGCCTGAATACGATCTCCATCAAGATAACTGTGAATTCCACAGAAATAATTCCTGTGTGAATAAAGTTTGTTTAATTCTGAAACTGTCAGATCTATATTGTTTCTGATCCATTATGTTGCTTTGATAGTTCTTTCAACAATGATTTTGTTATTTGATTTCATAGAACGATCGGAATGGTCGAACATAGAAATAGTAAGATCATCGAGTAGAATAAGTTTGTGATTTCTTAAATTGCTGATCAGAAACATCCAGTCTTCTTTAATTGCAAAACTTCTGTCTTCTATAAAATAGTTCAGATCTTTAAGATTTCTTTTGAATGATATATTGCATGCCAGCGGATTTCCGTTCAGAAAAAGTGAATAGTTGTAGGTGCCTTCTTTATAATTACTGATATCAGAATTAAAGATCTTTCCATCCTCATTTCTGAAATTAAATTTAGTAGCAATAAAGTCAGGAAAATTATTTTTGAGGATACCTTTGTGAAGTTTAGACAAATGGTCCTTGTGCATAAAATCATCAGAGTCGAACAGAACGATGTATTCTCCTTCAGAATTCCGGATTCCATTGTTTCTTGCAGCTCCTCGCTCTGAATTTGGCTGTGAGATCAACCTGATGTTTGGATAAATTTCTATAAGTGAAGCTAACTTCTTTTCAGGATGATCGGTACTGCCGTCGTCTACTATAATAACTTCAAAATCTGTAAATTCCTGTTTCATGAGGTAAGTTAACCTCTGTTCTAATATTTCACTTCGATTATAGACCGGAATAACTATTGAAAAAACGGAATTTTCATTTTGACAATTCTTTTCGCAGCTCTTCGTATAATTCCAGATGCTTCTGCACCTTATCAGAATACTGAAAATACTTTAATGCATCTTCACGTGCTTTTTCACCTAAGCGTTTTCTCAATCCCGGATCTGAGATCATGCGTTTTAAAGCCAGATAAACTGCCTCAGTATTTGAATAAGGAACAACGAGGCAATTTTCTTCATCACGAGCTGTGAAACAGCTTATTCCGGATAATGTCAATATCTGCGCACATCCACTGATCATTCCTTCCATGATGTTAATTCCAAAAGTTTCACTCTCGGAGTTAATCGGAATGTGAACATGGACATCAAATAATTTAAATAGTGCAATATTATCTGATACGAATCCTTTATATATGATGTGATCCTGAAGATCGTAATTTTGTATATAACGCAATACTGAATTAAAGCTTTCTCCCTTACTGCCAAATATGAGCATTCTGACATTAGGGTATTCCATAAGTAATTTTCGAAAAGCTTCAATCGCAAAAATGTGACCTTTCCAGAATTCAAATCGTGCAACCATTCCAATTATGAAAACATCAGTTTCCAGATTCAGTTCATTCCTTAGTTTTTCAACTCTATTGTCGTCTGTAAAAATGTATTCATCGGATTTCAATGAGTGATGGATAATGGTAAGCTTACTTTCAGGAATCTGGTAGTTTTTTATCAGAAAGGATTTTGCTTCCTCTGTAAGAGCTATAACTTTTTTAGACAAGAAATATGTGATCTTATCTATCATTTTTTGCTTTTTGTTATTATAATCAAAAGCCCATGTAGTATTTCCACAAGTGGATACTCTCATTTTTATTCCGCAAAACCAGGCAGAAATTAATCCTACAAGATTACCATAAGGTACTCCGTATGCACAAGTGATATTTTATTTTTTTTGAGTATGTAGCAAACTTTGATGAAGTTTATAAAGAAATGATAAAAATGTTTATGAGGTAAATAGTAAACCTTAACTCCCATTTTCTTTAGATCATCAGCTAATAGTGGGTAAGTTTCATTTATTATAATATGTATATGCGGAACTCCTCTCTTAAGAAGTTCGTCCCAAAACCAATTCCACCGTGTAGATTGATTAATATGTGAAGTGATAAATCCTATCTTCATCTGTAAAAAAATCTTCGTGAAATTTTCCTTGCCTCTTTAATAAGTGATGGTGGAAGTTTGGTTCTCCACACGATCCTTTCAATTTCCGGTTCTGATTTAAGAAAGTCACGGAAATGAACATTCAGATATTTTGAGATCTTTCTCGCCCGTGAAAAACGTTCAGATTCATAATCATATCGCAGCACGAAACAAAGGAATTTGAATAATAATTTTTGCTGGTCAATAGACTTTGAATCAAAGTGCTTTGAGAAAAAATGAAATGTTGAATCATTTCTTTCTGTTTTTATTTCAAGGTCTGTTATAATTTTTATAGCAGATTCAAATTTTCCTGATTCTGCAATACCGATAAAAACTTTCGACCAGTCATCAATAAATTTTGAAACCGCAGAAACAGATTTGCTCTCAGGATGTAATCTGTATTTTGAAAGACAATGATCTACAAATTGAAATTTAGAAATAATAGCAAATTTGCTGAACAAATCATAGTCCATACCATAATGAAGATTTTCATCAAGCAAGCCGGTTTGTTCTAATAATGATCTTCGGAAAAATGCAGACGGTTGCGGGAAAGTCATACCGGATAGTATATTTTCCAGACTATCATCTTCATTGCCTTTATTTAGCCTTATAACTTTGTTTCCCGAAAATATAATAGAGCTTCCATGAATCAAACCAACTTCATCGGGCATTGCTTTAAAAAGCTCATTTACCTTATGCAATGCACCTTCTGTAAAAAGATCATCACTACATAGCCATGTAGCAATATCTCCGGTGCATTTTTTTAATCCTTTATTTATTGCTTCACTTTGGCCATTATCTTTTTCTGAGATCCAATATTTGAAATGTGCACTGTATTTATTAATAAGTTCTTTTGAATTATCTGTGCTGTCTCCGTCAATAACCACAATCTCCAGATTCGGATAATTTTGGTTAATTACAGATAAGATTGTTTCCTCCAGAAATTCACCTTGGTTGTATGAAGGGATAACAACAGAAATTTTAAGCATATTATTTTTTGACATAGAAGACCTTCAAAGATTCTCCTCTGTTGGTCAGATTTAAAACTGAATTAGTTGCTTTTTTAATAAGTGAAAGTAGAACTTTTTTATCTATTTGAGCACTAAAATTTCGATCTCGTTCATTGTAATCATACTGGAATTTAGTCTCTTTGTCTTTTCTTTTCCATTTTAAAAAAGGGTAAACCAATCGGGAGGGACTGATTCCTTCTGTTTTAGAGTATATTTCTTTGAAATTGAATGAAGTCAGTAACTTTTTCATAGTCTTTTTTGTGAAATAACAAAGATGCTCTGGGAAAACAATATTGTTCCAATTCACTCCAAGAATAATTCTCGCCAACGAATTGAAATTGGGCGTTGTCATATAAAGACTACCTCCTGAGCGTAATAGTTTCTCAAAACCGGCAACGTAGAATCTCGGATCAGGTAAATGTTCAATTACTTCAAGTGATATTATAATGTCAAACTCGTCTGATTCTTCAGGTGGAATACTTTCAAGACTGTTAAAAATATTGTGTTTTTTTCTGATTGCATTTTCCAGCAAGGGAGCAGAGATCTCAGTACCGTAGGTTTTCCAGTTCTTTGATTTTGCTTCATCTAAAAAGTAAGCTTCTCCGCATCCGACCTCAAGAATCTTTCCCGTTTTCCTGAATTTTTCAAGATAGTCGAGCAGGGAAATATATCGTTGTCTGGTTAACTCAAAATACTCATTCGCTATGGGATACTTATCATAAAAATCCTGTAACACTTCCTGAGACGCAATTTTTCTGCTGAAAACAAATGAACAGTTTGCGCAACGTGTTATAAAATGATCATCACCGAATATGTTGATCAGTTTATTCTCTCCACACAATAAACAATTTTGATGATATTTTATTTCTTTATCCATTCGATAGTTAAAAAGCCTGTTTCTCAGATGCCCTGTTTTTATTTCTCCTTACGAATTCAGCAATTATTGTTTTTATGCGTTTGAATTTTGTTCTGTAGTATAATAATTCACTCAGATATGCATTTGTAGCTTTGTTATAGATAGAAGCGTAAAATAATAATTCAGGATCTTTTAAATTTCTATTTTTGAAATTGAAGATCATCAATTTGATATAAGCTTTAATGTAAATATTCATAACTGATCTGTCTGGTTTATAAAAATTGCTTATATATGATCTATAGAGTGATAGAACAACTTCATCACGGCCAAATCCCTTTTGTAATTCGATCAATCGTTCAATGTTTAATCGTGATTCCGGCATATAGTGATCGAACTTCAGTCGCTCGTCGTACCAAAGCTTAAACCCTAAAATTATCAGACCAAAACTTAGTTCACTATCTTCACCGCCACCTCTGTGAGTTATTGATGACCGTCCTGTCTGAATACCCGGAAAATTACTTTCTATCAATAGCTCGTAACTTTTTTTTCTGAGATTAAAACCGGCGCCGTATAAATATGAGCGTTTCTCTTCAACATATCCTGATTTTGGTCCCTGAGGTCCAATAGCAAAATTCTCCTGATATTTTTTAAACCAAAATGGTTCTGTCTTTTCAAAAACTGCACGTCCAATTCCTCCGCAAGCAGCACATTCAGGATGGGCAGAAAATATTTCTGCCACCAAAGTGACCCAGTTTTTACAAACTCTGTTGTCGTCGTCTACAAATGAAATTATATCATACGCAGACTCCTGAATTCCTTTCTTTCTTGCAAATGCTTGTCCCGGCTGAGGTTCTGATACTACTCTGAAATTAGTGACGTTGTCTTTTTTCCAGATCATTTCACTGACTTCAATAGTTTTATCTGTTGAGTTATTGTCTACTAAAAGTACTTCCCACTTTATATCATTGCCTACTTCTTGCATTTGCAAGGCTTCAAGCGTTTCTTTTATACGACTTTCACTGTTATAGCAACAGATAACTATACTTATTCCCTGCATTATTTTTTTAATTCAAATGTGTCAACAAGCTTCTTTTTAAATTCCTCAATGTTTATTGAGTAGTCAATAGGAACTGTTTTCGTATTACCATTTAAAACAAACAACATTTTATCTGCAAGATCGTCAGAGCTGTTCTTGTCGAAGAACAGTACATTGGATTTTATTTGTTCCTTGTTAACAGCCAGATCGCTTGCAATTACAAATTGATTTAATGCTTTGCAGTCTTCAATTACTGTGCTCCAGCCTTCAAATAAAGATGGTTGGAGAACTGCCACTGAGTTTTTCATTAAGACAAGTTCATCCTCTCTTGAAATAAAACCGGTAAGGTTCACCTTTTTGTCAAGTCCATTCTCATTCAAAAAATTTTCAATTTTTAGTATGTATGTTTTATCTCTGTATGAGGTCTTTTTTCCTGTCATTACAATCTGAAAGTCAGGATTAATTTTATTAAGTGACTTAACTGCTTCAACAACCAACAGATGATTCTTATGAGGCCAGAATTGATTCGCAACCAGAAAATACTTTCCCGTAATATAATATTTATTCAATATTTTTTTGTGATCCAGTTTTGAAATATCGGGTACCAGGGAAATGAATGGAAGTATTTTTATTATATTCTGATGTTGGCCGAAAAATTTTTCATAATCGTCGCAAGCATTTTGACTACTTAATACAAGCGTGTAATTATTATTTGAGGCAATTTTTTTCATTTCTGATTTTACAAATGCCTGTTCTTTCTGAGTTATGTACTGAGGAAAATATTGTTCCTGAAAATCTGGTTTCCAATACATTCTTTTTTTATAATAATAAGTCTCTTCACATTCGAAGTATG
This sequence comes from Bacteroidota bacterium, assembly GCA_016711505.1. Taxonomy (NCBI): domain Bacteria; kingdom Pseudomonadati; phylum Bacteroidota; species Bacteroidota bacterium. Next base: position 83,034 of record JADJSV010000001.1, read on the forward strand.
GATAAAGAAGATCGAAATTTTTAGGAAAAGAATATCTTTTGATCAAATAAACTCCGAAAATCTCTTTGATTACTTTATTTATCGCGAGTTTAAAGAATGATCTTTTGAAAGGTTTGAACTTATAATATTCGATGTAAGGATAATTGATTTCTTTTATCTCATTGATTGGTGTATGGATTGAATATAAGATTATCAGATACGGCCTGATCGAATCATCCAGTAATTTAAAACTACGTATAATGTTCTGAACATAAATCACCATTCCGGCTGAGAAATCATATCCTTCCTGACAATTAAGTACTATTCTCTTTCTTTCAGCCATCTCACATAATTTTTCAATCCTTCGCTTAAACTAATTCCGGATCTGAATCCCAGGGCAGACAATCGTGTAATATCAGCCTGCCAGTTTATTGGATCACCAATCTTCGTTTGTCCACTAAAGGTTACTTTTAGATTTTCGTCATAGATTCTGCAGAATTCGTTCGCAGCTTCGAAAATTGTAGTTTCTGTGCCTGATGAGACATTGTATGTCTCGCCATTGAATTCTCCTTTCTCAATAACAATTTCTATGGCCTTTAACAGATCTCTGATATTTATAAAATCCCGACTTTCATTTCCAGTACCAAAAAGTGAAATGTCATTCGACTTTTGAGTCTTAAGATAAATATCCCAGAAAAGTTGCTTTGTCAATCGTTCACCATAAACAGCAAATACCCGTAAACTGATCGTCTTGGTATTATACAATGAATAAAATTTTCTGCAAATAATTTCACTCAGATATTTATGCCAGCCATAAGGAGAAATTGGACTGATATCTGCCTGTTCATTTATTGGTAATTTTGATGGACTACCATACACAGCTGCACTGGACATGTGCATGAATTTGCATTCAGGCTGATGTCTCACCAAACAGGATAAAATTGTATTGACTGTTTGTGTGTTCAACTGATAATCGAGATCCGGGTTTTCAAGAGAGTAGGGGACACTTCCATTTCCTCCGGCATAGATACATAAGTCAAAAGTATGAGCATTAAAAAGATCGTTATAATCCGGAGAAAATTTATTGACTTGAAAGTACTTTTGTGAATTTCCTTCAAGAACATCGCATCCATAAACATCATTGCCCTCAATAGAAGAGAAGTGATCGATCAAATGTGAGCCGATAAATCCTTTTGAACCTATTATCAGAATTCGCATCTTAATGTGCAATTGCTTTAATAAATTTTGCCGGATTGCCGGCAACAACTGTGAATGATTCAACATCCTTGGTCACAACAGAACCGGCACCTATAATAGCACCGTCTCCAATAGTAATACCCTTCAGGATAATTGAATGGGCTCCGATCCAAACATCATTTCCGATTTTAATTGGATTGCTTGGAACATTTTCCCAGTTTTTTCTTCCATTCAGCCAGTCTCGCGTATCAGTTCTTCTAAGCAAATAATTTTCGGAATGAGTGTCACTATCCTGAATCATACAGTCGAATGAAATTAATACATTATTTCCAATTTCAATCTTATTTGCAGAACCGACGATTGAATTTTTACCGATAAAAACGTTTTCACCTAAACTGATTTTTGCATTGGGTGTATAGGTAGTCAGAATTCCTTCAATCAGGCAATTATTACTGATGTCAATCACCGCTGTTTTATCAGTTTTAAAAATAACTCCCTTGACAACAGTACCATTATCCATAGTATGCATTGTCGCCTTAACAGGAAATAAAAGATTAAACAATCTTCTGATCATTTTACACTTGTTTGAATTGCTTTATGTTGATTTTATATTGACTCCCATTTGCATGAAATAATAATATTTCCATAATCCTTACCTTCATATTGTGAGAATGGTGTTCCTGTATCAGCAACCCTGAAACGGCATTGGCCTTCATGGATGTCAAAAACTTTTCCATCGCTTCTCACAATTGCAAAATGAAATGAATATATGTTTGGTGCAATAAATTCCTTTGGAATCAGCATTGACCCACTTATCCTGTTTTCATGTCGAGCTAACTGATCGAGAGGTTTGTGTATAGTAAAGATTCTGTTTCCATATTTATCCTGCAAAGCAACAGAAAGGATCTCGTCTGAAACTTTATTGTTTGATACAAGAACAAAACTTATTCGAATTTCCTGATTAAATCCAAATACTGATGATGGTTTGTGTTCACCGTCAACGGTTGATACATGTTCAATGTACATTTCTTTGTTAGCTGTCAGTTTAGGATCATGTGTAAAAACATTCTCGCTTTCCTGATAATCGAATGAAAGATATTTTGAGGTAACAATATCTGTACTGTCGCTCACAAGAATTTCGCCTTTACTCATCAGAAGTGCTCTTGAACACAATTGATTTACCAGGCCCATCTGATGGCTGACAAACAAAATCGTACGACCACTTCTTGTTACACCTTCCATTTTTCCAATACATTTTTTTTGGAAATCAGCATCACCAACTGCTAAAACTTCATCAATGATCATGATCTCTGGATTTAGAAAAGCAGCCACTGCAAAAGCAAGCCGTAATTGCATTCCACTGGAATAATGTTTTAATTGCGTGTCAAGAAATTTCTCTATTCCTGCAAAATCGATAATCTCATCGAATTGTTGCTGAATTTCTTTTTTCTTCATCCCCAAAATCGAACCATTGAGAAAAACATTTTCACGACCGGTCAGTTCCGGATGAAATCCTGTTCCAACTTCCAGCAATGATGCAATTCTGCCTCTGGAAATAATTTTTCCTTCAGTCGGTGGTGTAATTTTGGAAAGAACTTTCAGTAAGGTAGATTTGCCGGCTCCATTTTTTCCTATGATTCCAATACTCTCTCCGGCATTCACAGAAAAGGAAACATTTTTAAGAGCCCAGAATTCTTCTGATTCTTTTTTTGAAAAAAAACTCAAAGGATTCATCAGTTTGCTCCGCATCGATTCATAGGGCAAATGTTCATGGTAGATCCTGAACTTTTTGGAGATATTTTGAACTTCGAGTATCGGCTTCATTATGCTAGATCAGCAAAATAATATTCTGTTTTACGGAAATAGGATAAGCCAATTGAAAATATAATCAGCGAGATCAAAAGACATTGTCCTACAAGTTCAAATGAAGGTGGAATGCCATTGATAGCTCCCCGCAGTATTTCTATAGCACCTGAAATCGGATTCAGATTCAATACCGATCGGAGAAAATCGTTTTTAACAATAGTCGCCGGATAGATCACCGGAGTCAGAAACAAAAGAATTTGAATCATGAAAGGAATGATGTATCTGAAATCTCTGTACTTAACATTCAAGGCAGCGAGCAGACAACCAAAGCCAAAAGTTGTAAGCAATGTGATGAATAAAGCTAATGGAAGTAATATTAAAATAAAAAGCAGTGAAAAGGAAGGAAGGTAATAGAACAAAACAATAATAAACATTATCAAAGTCATGCAGAAATCAACCAATGTTCCTAATACACCTGATATGGGAATTATCAACCTTGGAAAATAAATCTTTTTAATAATATTTGAATTGATGACCATACTATTTCCTGCTGTGGAAATTCCTGTTGCGAAAACATTCCACAAGATCAATCCGGAAAAAACAAAAACAGGGTAGGGTAAATTATAGGATTTGATATCAAGATGAGAAGCGAAGAATACTGTGAAGATCACCATTAAAAGAAAGGGCTGAAGAATAGCCCAAAGCGCTCCCAGAACAGTTTGCTTGTACTTGATCTTAACATCCCGTAAGGTGAAAAAATAGATCAGCTCGCGAAAATCCCACAACTCTTTAATGTTGAACTGCAAACCTTTAGCAGGTTTGATTTCATATTCCATATTGGCCGCTTTTACGCAAACCTACATTAAATCTGAGTTTTTATCAAGAATTATAGCAAATTATAAGAGCCAGTTATGAACGAACTTATTTGGAATGTGACACTACTAATTGACGGTAAAATACTTTATCCTTGAAGATGACTCGGATTGTATAAAGGCCTTCCGGAAGATTGCTTACGTCGAACTTATAGTCTGAAAATCCATCCGGTGCCAGATCATTAAATACTTCTGACATCAGGCGACCCGCCTGATCGTAAACAGAGATCATTAGCTTTGATTTATAAGGCAAAATTATCCGGATATTAGCTTCCTCCGAGACAGGATTTGGATAAGGATTTAAAATTGATAATTCATCAGTCCTTGTGTAGCATTTCTCATTATTTGAAATGACATCATCTTTTGACCATTCGGCTCTGAGGCAGTAATGCAATATGAATCACTGTTTATTCCACTCGACAATCTGAATGCTGCGGTAAAATGATAATTCTGAATTCCTGTTGTACCATTTGGAATTGATCGTTCCAGTCTTTCTCTTATAGAATTTCCATCGGAGAGCCGTGCTTCCATTAAGACGTTGTTAATCTCCAGTGTGCCCAGATTTGAAATCGTAGCAACGATGTAGAAATAATTTTCGTCCTCATAGGAAGAATCACCAACAATTGCAATGTCCAATACAGGTTTGATAACATAAATTTCTTTTTGCATTGTATCTTTGCAACCAAAATTACTGGTAATGATCTGAGTAATGGTAAACAAGCCTGTGTCATTGTACAGATAAGGCGGATCCATTTCTGTGCTGATCAAACTGTCGACACCGAAGGTCCACTCAAAAGAATTTGCTGCATACGATTGATCCGTAAATTGAACTGCTAACGGAGGATTTCCATACTGAGGATCAAAACTAAAATTAGCAATTGGCAATCCATGAATACTCACAACTTTTGAAATGGATTTGTCGCACCCAATATCACTTGTAACCAACAATGTAATTTGATAATTACCTGAATCGCTAAATGTATAATTCACCGATGGTCCCATCAAATTTGTATCAGGAGCTTCAATATGCCATTGGTAGTTTGCAATCGTTCCGGCACTGATTGTGGATGTGCTTGTCAGATCATAAGTTGATCCAAGGCAACCCGGAGGAGTAGAAAAAGAAGGCACCGGAATCGGACTCACAGTTACTTGTCTCGTGGCAGATCCGATACAACCTCTTGTTGAAGTTACATTCAAAGTTACCTGATAATTAGCTGCTGAAATATAATAATGGGCCGGCTCTTTGAGTTGGTTTGTCTGACTGTCTCCGAAATTCCAATGATATAAACTGTCTATCGGTGAACCCGGGTTAAAAAATTCCATCAAATCTCCTAAGCAAGTAGGTGAGTAAGTGAAATTAACTGATGGAGTTTGATTTACTCTGATTGTTTGGAAAGCAGTATCACTACAACCATGATTTGTTACAATGATCAACGATGAACTGTAATTCAGAGTTGTATCATACAAGTGAGTTGGATTTGTTAACGTTGAAGTGTTATTAGGAGAACTGAAATCTCCAAAATTCCAGAGGTTTTGTGAAATGCTGCTTAGTGAGTCACAAGTACTTTGATTGGAGAAGACAACGTTTTGTCCTGTACATGCATTATTTGTAGAATAATTGGCAACAGGTTGCTGATGAATTATTACTGTATCATTAACAAGATCGGTACAGCCTTCAACAGAAGTAACTAAAAGGGATACGGGATAACTTCCTATACTATCGAAAGTAAAAAAAACATTGGTGAAAACGGATGAGTCACTATCCGATAAATGCCAAAGGTAGGTGGCAATTGAACTTCCACTTGCAGGTGTCGATTGATTAGTGAATGAAGTCGTTGTGCCTAAACAAACACTTGAAAATGTAAATGCAGCAACCGGACTTTCAATTACGGTTATTGTTTGTTGAGCCGGGGCACTTGGGCAATTTGAAGGGGAGTAAGCAATTAAATTTACAGTATAGGTTCCCGGATTCGAGTATATATGGACCGGTGAAGAAACAGAGTCCAGTTCACCATCACCAAAATCCCAACTCCATGCTGAAATTGTATCAGCAACCACTAATGATAAATCGTTAAACTGTGCAATGTTACCCTGACAAATGGTAGCAGGCAGAGTGAAAGCTGCAGATGGAATATTACTTATTCTGATGTTTTTCGTTATGGTATCATTACATCCGTTGCTTGCATCAACGATATATTGAACCGTGTAATTTCCTATGGTGTTGGGGTATGAATAATTAGGTGAGAAAACTGTATCGGTACCGCCATCACCAAAATCCCATCGGTATCCTGATATCACAGATCCATTTGCAATGGTTTGATTTGAAAAAAGTACTTGCTGTCCAACACACGTGTTGATCTCTTCAAAGGCAGCTATTGGACTTGAATTAACATTCAGATTTGTTGAATAGCTTGCAGAACAATTTCCATTACTGGTAACTGTCAGCGATACCAAATAGTTTCCACCTGTCGGAAAGGAGTAAACCGGGTTTTGTAAAGAACTTGAATCTCCATTTCCAAAGTTCCATTGCCAGTTTACTATATTTCCTGAAGGAATTGTGGAAAGATCTGTAAATGGAGTAGAAGTATTAGAACATCCACTTGCTGCTGAAAAATTTGCCGAAGGCTGTGCTGCAATTGATACCAGATTCATGAATGTATTATCGCAAGTGCCACTACTGGTAGTCAGACTAACAGAATATGTGCCTGAACAAGCATACTGATGTATCGGATTTTGTAATGAACTTGTATCTCCATCTCCGAAATCCCAACTCCAGGAAACAATTGATCCTCCGGAAACGGTACTTGAATCGATAAAATGAACACTGTCTCCGAAGCAAAGGTTGGAGGTTACAAAAGAAGATATAGGTGCGTTTACAATTTGAATTTGTTGTGTTACAGAAGATGAATTCCCAAAACTGTCATAAGCAGTCAGCGTTACCGGATATGTTCCGGAAGTATTGAATGAAACATTCAACGGTGTATTTGCAGTTGATAGTGATATCGAAGCATTTGCCGTATTGTTGTATTCAATCACTTGTAAATTAAAAGAACTGATATTCTGAATAATTGCAAATTGTTTGTTTTCTTTTCTGTAGGTTGATAATCCTTTCGGATTTACACCACTATAATTTTCAATACCTATCAACTGTGCAGTATTTCCTGATAGTGAAGGCCCAAGATCATATTTTCTGATATCATTGCTGGTGTAATTTGTAGTGATCATTTTCCACCCTGAACTATCCTGTATTAAAGCGAGATCACTGGGATTACCATCTGAAATCACAGTTGTAAACGTCGGACTGGTATTGATCGTTGAACCGAAATTTGCTTTGACAACATTTGTCGAACCGAATCCTCCAAAATAAGCATAGTATGTTCCACATTCTTTAGCAAAAATTCCATCAAATACATTTGAAGCTCCCGGAATGCTCACTGGTAAATTAGAAGTTGGAATATTTAGAATTGAATTTCCAAATTCAAAAAGTGTAAAGGTACCTGTAGTAAAGTTTGTTGCCATACCAAAAATACTACCTGAAGAATCAGAAATTACTTTAATTCCCCATGGTGTTGTCATGTTGCTTGTCGATACATTGTGAACTATAGTAGGGTTGTCTGGAATGTTCAGCAAACTGGTTCCGAAATGAATTCGACTCAATGCATAATTTCCATAATCCACTATAAAGCCATACCATTCATTATTTTCTTTAAAAAGTGCGATGTCTGAAGGTTGATAGAGAAATCCAAAGTCTCCAAGATTTTCAACTGATGTATAAGGCTGATCAATTCCATTTGCAAAAATAGTTCTGTACAGAGCAGAACCAGCGCAGTAGAAACCTACAATTGTATCATTTTGCATCTCTAAAGTGATATCTCTTGCATATTCTGCTCCAGCTGCAGTATCAATAATTTTTGTACCTGCATTTCTGAAAAAACCGGGAGTAAAATCCCATTCATAACTGCTGGCATTGACACTCGAATTAGTAAAAGTTATCGGAGCTCCTGCACATACTGAAGCAGGCATACTGAAACTTGCCGATGGACATTGTCCGAATGTTGAAGAAGCCAGTAATAAATTCAAAAAGATTATCATTGAAATTAATGAAATCTTTTTTGGTATTTCGTTATGCATCTAATAGGTCGATTTGAGTATTTTTAAAATCAGATTGTTCTCTGACTCATTACTCTGCATACGAAAACCTACACTTTAAAGTTCTAAATTTAAATTTGAGAAAGCTGCTTTGAAAATAGTTCGTATGTACTTGATATTCCATTGCTTAGCCCTATTTTTGGCGCCCATCCAAGAGATTGGATTTTCGATGAATCCATTAGTTTTCTTACAGTACCATCAGCACGGTTTGTGTCAAAAACAATTTTGCCTTTGAAGCCGACAATTTCTGAAATCATGGCTGATAATTCTGAAATGCTTATGTCGCTTCCGAAGCCTATATTTAAAAAACCGGCTTCATCATATTTTTGCATAAGAATCAAACAGGCTTTTGCAAGATCATCGACGTGCAAAAACTCCCGCATCGGTTTTCCGCTACCCCAGACAACTACCTCTTCCGATCCGTTTAGCTTTGCTTCATGAAATTTACGGATCAACGCCGGTAACACATGCGATTTTTCAAGATCGTAATTGTCATTCGGGCCATATAAGTTGGTTGGCATTGCTGAAATAAAATTGCAGCCATATTGTGACCGGTATGCTTCGCAGAGTTTTATTCCTGCGATCTTGGCAATTGCATACGGTTCATTTGTTGATTCAAGTATTCCTGTTAAAAGGTATTCTTCCTTCAATGGCTGTGGTGCAGATTTCGGGTAAATACATGATGATCCGAGGAACAAAAGTTTTTTAACGTTATTCTGTTTTGCAGCTTCAATAACATTTAGCTCTATAGCCAGATTATCATAGAGAAATTCCGCGCGGTAAATATTGTTTGCATTAATGCCTCCAACTTTAGCAGCTGCTAAAAAAACATACTCAGGTTTTTCGTTTCTGAAAAAATCATTTACTGCCTGCTGATTTCTTAAATCCAGTTCTGTAGATGTTCTTAATACCAGGTTATGAAAGCCATTAGATTCAAGCTCTCTTACGATAGCTGAACCAACCATTCCCCTGTGACCGGCAACATAAATTTTCGAATTATTATTCATGATAATTTAAAACGTTATGTCCACCGTCTTTTAAATATTTGTCTTTCCGGAAAAGTTCAAGATCGCTTTCCATCATTTCTTTTACCAACATCTTCAGATCATATTTTGGTTTCCATCCTAATTGTTTTTCTGCCTTGGATGGATCACCTAAAAGCAGATCAACTTCTGTTGGTCTGAAATATTTCTCGTCGATACTCAATACAACTTTTCCCGCAGGTAAATTATAGTTCGCATTTGAACAGGATACTACAGTTGCAATTTCATTAACGCCTGTCCCTTTAAATTCAATTTTGATCCCAACTTCTGCGAATGACATTTCAAGAAATTCACGTACTGTAGTAGTCTTTCCGGTTGCTATCACAAAATCTTCGGGTTTTTCCTGCTGAAGAATCAGATACATAGCTTCAACATAATCTTTCGCATGACCCCAGTCGCGTTTTGAATCGATGTTTCCAAGATAAAGTTGATCCTGCAAACCCAATACGATCCGGGCTACACCACGTGTTATTTTTCTGGATACAAATGTTTCACCTCTTAAAGGAGATTCGTGATTAAAAAGAATTCCATTCGCTGCAAACATACCGTAAGCTTCTCTGTAATTTACCGTCATCCAATATGCATATAACTTTGCAATTGCATAGGGTGAACGCGGATAGAATGGAGTAGATTCCGATTGAGGAACCTGTTGAACCAAGCCATACAATTCGGATGTAGATGCCTGATAGAATTTTGTTTTCTGAGCAAGACCTAAAATGCGGATAGCTTCAAGGATCCGGAGAGTTCCGATTCCATCGGCATTGGCTGTATATTCCGGTGTCTCGAAACTCACTTTTACATGTGACATCGCACCCAGATTATAGATCTCATCCGGTTGTACTTCCTGAATGATGCGGATCAGATTTGTGCTGTCGGTCAGATCACCATAATGCAATTTGAAATTGATATTTTTTTCATGGGGATCAAGATACAAATGGTCAATACGGTCGGTATTAAAGAGCGAACTTCTCCGTTTTATACCATGAACCATGTACCCTTTTTTTAGCAGAAATTCCGCTAGATAGGCACCATCTTGTCCTGTGATGCCTGTAATTAATGCAACTTTCATATTGAAGAGTAAGGTGCCAAATATAGGGTTTTTTGTGACTGATTGGAAGTACTGGCTGGGGAGAGGGTTGAAATATTTAGGTCAAGGGTCAAAGGTCAAGGGTCATGTATGTCCTCTGACCTTTGACCTTATAAAAAACTGATATCTCATTAAATTATCCCTATAAAAAACCTATTTTGCTCTAACAAATTGAAACTATATGAAGCTGGTTTTCGCGACAAATAACAATAATAAATTGAAAGAGGTAAAGCAATTACTTCCCGCATCTATTGAGATCCTGAGTTTGAAGGATATTGACAGTGAAGATGAAATTGCTGAAACCGGAAGTACTATTCCTGAAAATGCCTTTATCAAAGCCAGATATATCTATGAAAAATTCGGTATGAATTGTTTTGCCGATGATACCGGACTTGAAGTTGATGCACTGGGAGGCAGACCGGGAGTTTATTCAGCCAGATTTGCTGGTCCCGGTGGAAAGTCAGAGGAAAATATTAAAAAACTACTGACGGAAATTAAAGGAGTTGAAAATCGTCGCGCAAGATTCAGAACAGCAATTTGTCTGATGATCGATGGAGTAGATCTTTCGTTTGAAGGAGTTGTTGAAGGTGTGATCACTGAAAGTGAAGCTGGTGATAATGGCTTTGGTTACGATCCTGTATTTCTCCCTGATGGTCACGATAAAACATTTGCTGAAATGACAGACGCTGAAAAAAATGCAATCAGTCATAGGGGAGTTGCAATAAGAAAACTTGTAGAGCATCTTGGGAAACCGGAAATTCTTGTTTAAAATATTTACGATCATAAAATTTATTTAAAATGAAAAAAAATCTACTATTTGTTTTATTGAATCTGACATTTTTGTCTTTTGTAAATGCACAATGTGATTCTGTGATTGTCCGTTCAGGATATGCTTATGGCGATAATGGCGAACGTGATTTTTATAGTGTTGAGCATTATAACGGCTTCAATCACTTACTTCGTTCTGCTTATTATTATGGAAGAGAAACAGGAGAAACATTATGGAATCCTGGAACTAAATATGAAAATTTGTTTGATCTGAATAATAATTTAATTCAGGAGAATTCCTATTCCTTCTCAAATAATGTATATCAGAATGGCAGTCAGACCACATATTCTTACTCAGCATCAGGAAAATTAATAGGAAAAATCAGACAGACATGGAGTTCAAATAACTGGATTGTTACTGATCAACTTGTCATGAATTATGATCTTCAGGACAGACTAATTGATAGTACAATTACAAATGGTAATGCCATTGAAAAAACAATTTTTTCATATGACATGAATGGAAACGACTCATCAATTATTGTTCAGAATGGTTCAGTGAGTTTGCCTTTAACAAACTATACCCGAAACGACTATTACTACGATAGTTCTGGAGATAAAATATTTTCTGTTTATTTTAATTGGAACTCTACTCAATGGGATACAATTTCCAGATCACGATATACTTATCAGGGAAATCTTCCGGATAGTATTATCAAGGAAAGGTTAGATACTGTATGGAAAAATCAATTATTGACTTATTACGAATATAGTCCTTTTGACAAACCTGTGTACATTTATGATATGTCCTGGGCAGATACTGCATGGATCTATGCTTATCGTGAAGTACATGAAATAGATGCTAACGGATATCCTTCTTTTTCAGATTACCAGCGGGCGTATTATGAACCGGATGGAACCTTTTCCTGGTCAACTGCAGGTATGGGTTATTCAACTTATACATACAGTGCCGATGGGAATTTACTTTATGTAGAAGGAAGACCAGCTATCGGTGGTCCATATCATAGTAGTTACTCATATTCAGGAGGAATACTTATCAGCTCTTATGGATATTCCGAAACTATGGGAGGTTTCATTTCTGAGTCGAATTCTACTTACAGATATACAGACATACATGGATTCAATTCTATATGTACAGGTGACAGTACTGTTTTATTTGTCGATAGTTGTTCAGGTTCTACTCATATATGGTCAACCGGTGCTACGACACCTTCAATAACTGTAAATACACCGGGAAATTATTCTGTAGTAACCACTTTACCTAATGGTTTTGTAACAAGTTCTCTTCCTTTTAATGTGTCTGTTGAAAATGGATTACCGTTTATTCCTGTTGGACCTGATAGTACAAAACACATTTGCACAAATTCAACTGCACAATTACAGGTTCCAAATCTTCCAAACGTCTCTTATCAATGGTACAGAAATGATACCCTTCTTGCTAATTCAACTTCTTCTATAATTACTATTCCCGGATCGATTGGTCTTCCCGGTGTATATTATCTTGTTGCAACAAATGTTTGCGGACAAGATACTTCTGCTAAGACAACCGTTCTGATCAATTCTGCTCCCGGTCAAACGACGATAACTTCATCAGGTCCTTTGGATTTTTGTATTGGCGACAGCATCTCGTTGACAAGCTCAAGTGCAGATTCATATCAATGGTTGCCTGGAGGTGAAACTTCACAATCGATAGTTGTCGCAACTTCTGCCAACTACAGCGTAAAGGGATTTGATCTAAATGGTTGCTATACATCGGCCACTGCTAATGTTCATGCAAATGATTTTCCACCTGAGATTGAATTATCAGTCAGTAATAGTTTTATAATTGCGGATTATAGTGGAAGTCACAATCAATGGTTCATGAATGGTGATACTCTTACCGGTCAGACTACTACAAATTGTACTCCTATCCTTGCCGGATATTACTACTATGCAACTGCAAACTCATATCCATGTATTACTTATTCTGATTCCATTTATCTTGATCCGGACACAATAAATGTTTATGCAGGACCTGATGTTTTTGTTTGTGAAAATGGAAACAGAACTGCTATCATCGGAACTTATCATCCAATAATAGGAGGTACACCACCATTTACTTATAGCTGGAGTCCGAATACAAACCTGAACAATTATAATACGGGTAGGGCAATGGTCTATAATTTTACTCAGGACGACACATATTATCTAACCGTTACTGATGCAAACGGAAGAACAGCAATTGATAGTATTTCTGTAATTCTGCATGAAGCAGTAGCACCTCAATTAACGATGACTACCGGAAATGAGATCTGTTCTGAAATTACAAGTTATATTGAGATCGATTATATCAATGAACCTTATACGTTTTATCGATGGGTAGTGAACAATGATACTCTTAATAACACAACTTCTTATCTCGTTCCACGGGTAGCAGGAATTTATCAGGTTGTTATCACTGACCGGCATGGCTGTAATGCAATTTCAGCAGGCGATACTTTAATTCTGCAGACTTTAACTGCTGAGCCCGTTATACATGCACTGCTTGATTCAAACGTATGTGTTAGCGGAACAGGAACTCTATGGGTCAATAATATTTCAGGAAGTACTTATTCCTGGAAAATGAATAATCAGATCATTGGGACATATACATTGCTTCAAGTAAATTATGCTTCCGTTTATCAGGTGAAAATAACTGATGCAAGCGGATGCTGGAGCACGAATACTATTGAATTCGATCCAGCAAATGAAGAAATAACATTCGGCATCAGGGGAAATTCTGATGGAATATATTGCAATGACACTGTATCGTTATTTGCTGCCGATATGGATAACTGGACTTATTCATGGACTTACGAAAATATAAATTTGAATATTGACTCAGCAGTGATCTATGCATTCAATGATGGTGATTATTCCTGTACTGCTGTTTCACCACAAGGCTGTATTGCAACCGGAAATTACACATTGATGCAGAATACTGTCCCTTCTATAACATTAGTTCAGAATGGATTTTTGCTCTCTGTTGCAAGATTTTTTTTCTGGAGTTATGAATGGTATTTGAATGGTATTTTAATTCCAAATGCTTTTACATATGAATATACAGCTTCAGCTCCCGGAGATTATATGGTGCGCATCTATAATTCAGATGCATGTGAATCTTTTTCAAACATATTAACCCTTGCGAACTGCGGACTTTCGGTTGCGAATGCATTAGTTTGTGATTCTGCTTGTAACGGTGAGCTCACTGCACAGGCATTTGGAATCGGAACAATTTCATATCAATGGTCCACTGGTCAGAATACTGAAATGATTAATTCACTCTGTCCTGGTATTTATTCAGTGACCATTACAGACAGTTTAGGGTGCCAGTTTTCAGATACAGCTTTTGTATCGAACGACAGTCTTTCCCTTACTGCTATTTTTACCAGCCCATCATGTCCAACGTGCAGTGATGGAAGGGTAGAGCTCATAGCTGTTAACGGTGTGCCGCCTTACAACTATTTTATCGATCCGCCAATCGTTGCACCAAGTGGAAATAATTTCTATGGTCTTCCTGCAGGCTATTATGAGGTATGTGTATTTGATGCAATTGGATGTTCTGTATGTAATACCGACAGCATTTTAACGTTGGTACCGAATTTAATTTCTGTCTCCGATAATGTTGGAATTTATCCCAATCCGGTAATCAAAGAGTTTTATCTGACAGGTCAATCTGTTTCCGGAAACAATTTTATTGAATTGAAAATTTATGATTCAAAAGGCAATCTGGTAAATTCATTCAGGCAATCATCATCAAAGTTCAATGTTGAAAATCTGAAAGCGGGGATTTATACAGTGCAGTTGCTTCTGGAAAATGAAGTGAAGTACCTTCGCTTTGTGAAGCAATAATTATGTTGGATGTTGGGGTGTAGTCTGCGGCCCTTAAGGCCCTTGCAAAAAAATGTTTAATCTTATAAAGACTTTTACTTATCCTTTACCGACCTCGCAGCATAAAAGAAAATCGAAAACATAGTCAGTATATAGGCGCTGAAAAGGACAGAGTAAATGTGTGTCCATTGTTTCAGATACTTCTCCATAATGATCACTAACAATAAACTCATCAGTGTCACGGCCCAGAAAACCAGTGCAACCTGACGATCGCTGAGGCCTAAATAGGCCAGGGCATGAGTGGTGTGATCTTTTCCTCCGATGAATGGACTTTTACCTTTTGACATTCTGTTGATCACAACCGTGGTAGTATCAATTAACGGCATCAGGAAAACGATGATCGGCAAAAATAAGTTCCTCGCACTGATAAGATCTCCTGAAGGTGGTTCTGCATTCCACAAATATCTTATGCCCATTGCAGCAAGGAAGACTCCCAGAAACTGACTTCCGGTATCGCCCATGTACATTTTTGATGGATGCCAGTTGAAGAACAGAAAGCCTGCCAGTGATGCCATTACTCCGATCATAATGATGAAGTAAACGCTATTGTATTCCTGATGGAAAAGCATTACAGTCAATGCCGAAAGGATAATGCTGATTGATACAGTTGTCGAAATGGCATCCATGTTGTCGAGCATATTCAGGCTATTCATAATACCAACTACCCAGACGATGGTAATGATATAGTTGATGATCTCCACATAACTCAATGTGATCTCTGTACCGGTAACTAGCAATATTATTCCGCACGTAATCTGTGTAAAGAGTTTTAGTAATGGTCTGGTATTATAGGCATCATCAGCAAGCCCCAGCAAAAATCCAAGCATGCCGGCCAATAATATTCCGATAAATTGCTTATTCAGGAATACCTGACTACTGTCAAAAAAAACAGGGTAGATAATAATCGATAAAAGGAAAATGATGTAAAAAGAAAAACCGCCAACAGCAGGCTTTGATTGTGATCCCCATCTGATAACAGTGTCGTCCTGATTTCTGATTCCAAGTGTTTTGACAAATTTCAAAAATAGATTATTGATCAGAAATGAAAAGATCCCTGAGACAATAAAATAAAGCAAGTAAACAATTAAGTAATAATCAGTATTATTTTCAATCATCGGATTTATTCTCGAATTATCTAATTTACAGACTCAGACAATACTCTTTGTATGAAGGCAGAACTTTATCTTTTTCTGAAATAGTAGTATCCTTAATTCCCCAGTTAATATTCAGGTCGATATCATTATATATAATTCCACTTTCAGAAGCAGCATGATAATAGTTAGTGACCTTGTATAAGAACACAGTGTCGTCTTCAAGCACAGAAAATCCATGTGCAAACCCGGGCGGAATCCATAGCATGAAATTATTTCTGTCGTTGAGTTCAATGTCATAATGCCTTCCAAATGTAGAAGAGTCTTTTCGCAGATCCAACGCAACATCAATTACACTTCCTTTGATCACTCTTACAAGTTTCCCCTGATCATAAGGTTGTCGCTGAAAATGCAAACCGCGGATTACACCTTTCTTGCTTATCGACTGATTGTCCTGAACAAATCCAAATGATATTCCGGCATCTCTTAAAGTTCGTTCATTAAAAGATTCAAAAAAATTTCCACGGGAATCTGAAAAAATTCTCGGCTCAATCAATAGCAAACCGGCAATTGGTGTTTCTTTAATTTTCATCACTGAAGTTTAACTTGTGAAGAAATTATTTTTAAACTTCTGCCAGCGTGATAACGGTTTCTTTTTAGAATCTTCATCATAATATCCATATCCATAACCATAGCCGTATCCATATCCGTAACCATATCCGTACCCATATCCATATCCGTATTTGAATCTGGCCGTGTCAACACCATTAAGAATAACAGACAATTTTGTAATTTTATTTTCTTCGATCATCTTATTAAGATTCTGAAGGAAGACTCGTTTTGAATACAATGTTCTTACAATATATAATGGGTAGTCGGCTTTCTTGATTACTTCAACACCATCTGTAACAATTCCTACGGGTGGTGTATCGATGATCACAATATCATACTTAGCTTTCAATTGCTCAATTAACTCTGACATCCGTTTACTTAAGATCAACTCCGATGGATTTGGAGGAATTGGTCCGGCAGTAATGAAATCGAGATTTTTTAAACTGCTTTTATTTATACAATTTTCAGGATTATCTTTTCCAATTAAAATTGTACTCATGCCTTTATTATTCTCGACATTAAATCCCAGGTGGATCTTAGGTTTCCGCATGTCAAGGTCAATGATCAAAACTTTCTTTTCTGAAAAGGCAATAACTCCTGCAAGGTTGATGGCAACAAACGTCTTTCCTTCTCCTGAAATAGTTGAAGTAATTGCAATTACTTTAGGTCCGGGATCACTGTTTATGAACTGTAAATTCGTACGCACTGATCTGAAGGACTCTGAGATCGCAGACTTCGGATTTTTATCAACCAGTAATTGCGAGACAGGGATAAGGCTTTTATACTTTGGTATGATACCAAGCATTGCAGCATCTGTGTATTGATTGATCTCTTCCAGCGATGTGATCTCATTGTAGAAAGATAACGCAGAAATATTAATAAGAAACTGAAAACGAATCCTGCCACAAGACTTCCCGCAATAATGAGTTTTCTGTTTGGTGTTAATGGTCCATAAGGTATTGTCCTTGCTGTAGAACGATGTTGTCAGTAACGATACCGGCACGACTGATTGAAAATTCAATTTTCTTTTCAAGTAATAACTGATAAAATTTCTGATTAACCTGGTATAATCGATCAAGACGAGCCATTTCAGCTTCCTTACTGGGCAGTCCGGCAAAATCACCTTCAAACTCAAATATTCTGTCGTCGACACTTTTAATTTTTTCTGTAAGCGATTTTCTTGAATTAATAATTGAATTCGAAAGCATTTCTCGCTGACGGGTAATATCTTTTTCCAAAGCAATCATTGCAACATTGGCCGGAGTAGCCTGGAATTGTAAATTTGTTTTACGGTCTTCCATTTCCTGAACCTTAGAAACCATTTTCCTTGATCAGGTCATCTGTCACAGTTCCGGCCAGAAGCGGAATCAATTGATCAACATCTTTATTAAGTTGGATCTCTTTTTCTAAACGATTGAGCACTGCAATGTTCAATGAAAACTCTGTACGCTGATCGATCAATGTATTAATATGAGTTAATACATCCTGTGCATTTTGAGTTGGCTGAGTGATCTTGTTCGATCGTTTAAAGACTTCGAGTTTCTTTTCTGATTCCTTTAACTCTGTTTCAATAGATGCTAAAGTTTCATTGATGAATTCTATCGATTTATTTGCACCGGCAGACTTGTTTTCCTTAACGTACATATCGTACTCAGAGGCCATTGTGTTTACAAAGTCACTGGCTTTTTGTGGATTACGGTCTTTAAAAGAGATTCTTACAGTTTGCGCAAATTGATTTGTTAAAACAATTGACATGTTATTATAATACCGATCAACCATACTTTCAGGATTATTGATAATAAAGTAGAATGGATCCTGCTTGATTTTCTTTTGCTGTGCCTGTACGGTGGTGTAATCGACTATTCTTAATTTGAACTTAACTCCGGCGGTATTGTACCATTGCTCGATGTTGTATATTCCGGATACCAGATTGTCATTAAAAGTATAATGTAACTGATACAGGGTTTCGGAAAGAAAATTTACATACACCTGTACTCCATAAAATGACGAATCACTAAGTAGAAAACTGATCTCAAATGGGGTTTGACGATACAGTTCGTAATCTAAGACATTTCCTTGCGCATAATAACTTATATCCAAAGGCATCTGGTTCAACACTCGTCCAAGCATCAACTTCGATCGTAATAATTCAATACTTCCTGCAAGATTATTACTACCCATTCCCATGGCATCATAGAATTGGGCATTCTGAATATTTAAAACTGCATTGGCATTGTTAACGGTTCCGATCTTAATTACTGACTCTGACTGATAAACAGGATGAGTATAACGTAAATAGAGTAGGGAGCCGACAAGTGCGAAAAACAAGACAGTAAGCAACACATAAAAATACTTCTTTACGATAATTGCAAAGAGTTTCAGATCGAACTCTTCATTTATATGGGAGATTTTTTTCTTTGCCATTCTATTGATTAATGTAAGAGACAACTAATAGAATAGAAGATATAATTCCAATTACCGGAAGAACATCAGCCGCGAGTCTCTTCGTAAATCTTGATCCTGCATCAACATAAATGATGTCATTTGATAAGACTCTTAACTCGGAAGTTTTAAGCCCTTCAATTGTTGAGATGTCCGCAAGAAACACTTTTGGATTTTTAGGGTCTCCTCGTAAGATCTTTATGCGATAGGCTTTGCTATATTCTCCGATTCCACCTGCCTTAGCCAGGGCTTCATACAATGTGGTATTATCATTATTCAGTTCAACTACTGTTCCTCTTCCCTGATCGTTCAGAAAAACGATTGCATTTCTATTGGTAACTTTAATTATAATGAATGGATCATTATAATATTTTGAATATAACTGCTCAAGTAATTTTTCGCCTTCCCGCACACTCAATCCAACGACAGAAATACGACCGATTATTGGCAATTTTACAGTACTGTCATTGTCAACACTAAAAGTAACATCAACCATTGCTGAATTACCTTCATTGTTGTAATTAGTGGATGATGTAATATCAACAAGTTTGAATCCATCATTACTGTAAATTTTCAATGCAAGCTTATCGCCCGGTTGAATCAGATAAACTAATGGAGAAGATGAAACCGTTGTGTCTTTGGCAAATTCGTACCCTTTAGGTGTCTTGAACATCCTGTTTGGATTAAATCCCTGACAAGAAGTCAATAATATGAGAATGAAGAGGAGTCTATACATTTTTTTGCTTAGCCAACAAAAATAGAATATTATGTTGAATTGAAAACCCTTTTTTACTTCCACTTTCGTTTAGTTAGTAACTGCTTATATAACAAAGAAACTTCCTTGATCATTCTTGTAAAATGGAATTTTTCACGTACGAATTCCCAGCCATTTTTCCCAAGTCTGTTTCTGAGCTCATCGTCTTCGATCAAACGCAAAAGCTGTTCGGCATATTCTTTATAATCATTGCTATCGACAAGTAAAGCTGTATCGTTCTTGATAACAACATTCTCGATCCCGCCAACATTGGTTGAGATCACGGGTTTATCACCGGCCTGAGCCTCGATCAGACTAACCGGAGTTCCTTCATTGTGTGAACTTATGGCAACAATATCCAATCCGGAAATTGCAACATCCACATCTTTTATCCAACTGCAAAAAGTAAGATCAGCTTTTACCGGTTTTGATCTGAAATAGGTATAATTCATTCCTAATGCCTCCGCTTCTCTGAAAAGTAGTTCCCTGCTTTCTCCATCTCCAATTATGAAAAATCTCACTTTTCTTTTGGTCTGTTTTAAAACCGAAGCAGCACTGGCCATAAATAAGGGGTGATTCTTTACCGGAACCAATCTGCCAATAATTCCAACTGCTATTTCATCGTCTTCCAGAAAATATTTCTTCCGGAACGTTTCTCTTTTCTCAGGTATATCCTCCTGAAATTTCCGGAGGTCGAATCCCAATGGGATCATGTGTACTTTTTCGGCCGGACAAACTCTGTATTTGAAAGTAAGTTCTTTTTTCTGCCGTTCACTGATGGCAATTATTCCTGAACTTTTTTTCGCCAGATATCTTTCTATCATAAGAAAAACTCTTGATTTAATTGAAGAAAAGTAGCTGTGAAATACATGACCATGAAAAGTATGCAGGATCACAGGAACTCTTTCGTGAAATGCTGCAAGGCGGCCTAAAGCTCCTGCTTTTGCAGCATGTGTATGAACTACATCCGGCTTGAATTCACGGATCATTTTACGCAATTGTCTGTACGACCGGTAGTCTTTCAACGGCCGGATTGAACGATGCATCTCAGGGAGATTCACAAAGTTCAGCCCCATATTTTTAACAATATAATCGGAGCTTTCCTCAGAATCATCCTTGGTTCCGGCAACCAGTAAAACTTCAAATTCAGGCGTCAGGTATTTTGTTAATGTGGCTACATGGAAAGCAGGACCACCTAAATTCAACCGATTTATAATAATGAGGACTTTGGGCACATTTCAGATTTGGGCACAAATATAGTTTTTGCTTTAAATTCACAACTTCCTTTTTGTAAACTATTGGTTTTTGAGGGATAATGTCAGTATTGAGTAGGTAGAAATCGAAGGTGATGAAGATGGAATAAAGATTTTGAAGAATTTAATGACTTTTGAAGATGGATATTGAAGTTTTCATATCTTCGCGCCCTCATAAATAAAATAACTATGAACAAAAAAGTTTTTGCTCTCGCAGCTTGTTTCAGTATCGCTACCTTGTTCTCATGTCAAGGTCAGAAAGGAAAATCTGCAGCTAATCTTAAAAACAATGCGGATTCTGTAGCTTATGCTATCGGTATTTCTATCGGTTCTAACATGAAAAAAGACGGTCTTGATTCTTTGAATCTGGATGTTCTTAAAATAGCAA
The DNA here is from genome assembly GCA_016711505.1 of Bacteroidota bacterium. Taxonomy (NCBI): domain Bacteria; kingdom Pseudomonadati; phylum Bacteroidota; species Bacteroidota bacterium. The sequence goes on from JADJSV010000001.1 coordinate 104,405, forward strand.
TTCAAAGTGCTATTAAAGGAGACAGTCTGATGCTTACTCAAATGGAAGCACAAAGTGTTATCCAGGCTTACCTTGGCGATAAAGCAAAAGCTAAAGGCGATGCCAATGTTGCAAAAGGAAAAGCATTCCTTGCAGAAAATAAGAAAAAACCGGGTGTGGTTGAACTTCCGGACGGACTTCAGTATCAGGTTATCACTGAAGGAACAGGTCCTATGCCAACTCCAACTGATACAGTTTCAGTACATTATCATGGAACCTTGATCGACGGTACAGTATTCGATTCTTCAATTGAAAGAGGTCAACCGGCTGAATTCCCTGTGGGTGCAGTTATCAAAGGCTGGACAGAAGCTTTACAACTAATGAAAGTTGGTTCTAAATACAAATTGTTCATTCCATCAGACCTTGCATATGGCGATCGCGCTGCAGGTCCGAAGATCGAAGCAAATTCAACACTTATCTTTGACGTAGAACTTCTTTCTATCAAAGGCAAATAATATTCTTCAATTTCTATTGAAAGCGGTACCGGATTTTTTCGGTACCGCTTTTTTTTTGTGCATGAAAGGTTTACATTGCTATGGTATATTTTTTAAATTAATTATATTAGAGAGATCAGTTGGAAAGTGGCATGTAAAATTTTTTAAAATAATTTTCAAAAGAGTCTTCACATATCTGTTAAAATCACACACAAATTTAAATCATGAAAAAAATCTATCTCACACAATTTCTATTATTAATTATCTATTCATCCGGATTCAGTCAGCCGGTTTCTTTACGTCCTGATATTATTGTAAATCATGTACTGGATGTAAATCTGCAAGTCACCAGAATGGATCTCGATCCGATCTCCCACGATTTGTTTTACGCAACAACCGGTGGGAATATCTATCGGGTCATGCAACCTTTTGGTGGACCAGCTTATGATACTCTTGTTGCAGATTCAAATTTTCATGGCGTCACTTATGTTCAAGGATTCTGTTTCCGCGACAGTTCAATGTATGTCAGTGGAAATTTAACATCGAACACTCCTTTAACACGTGGAATAGTTTCCCGTGGAAAATTACAACCTGATGGAAGCTGGCTATGGAATGTTGTCGCTATTTCTGAAGCTTATGAAACAGCAGATTATTTTGATCACTTGTTCAGTGGTACTATAGTAAACACTACAGGTGATTCAATCTATGTGACTAGTGGATCACGCGGTGATCATGGTGAAGAACAAACTCGTTACGGTCTCTATAGTGGAATAAGAAATAAACCCATCACTTCAGTAATTCTCAAAATTCCTGTAGATGGTGATAGTCTCATCCTACCTGATGATTCAACAGCGCTTGATACACTCGGACTTATTTTGTGTAAAGGAATAAGGAACACATATGACTTTGCTTACAATGGTGATGGCGATCTTTTCGGTGCGGAAAATTCCGGTGACAGAGATATGGATGATGAATTGAACTGGATCCGAAGCGGACATCATTACGGTTTTCCATGGGTAATGGGTGATGCTTACAATCCGCAACAGTTTGCAGGATTTGATTCTTCTGCAGATGTAATGATCAATCATACAAGTACAAGTTATGTAGAAGGCTTCTTTACCAACGATCCTCAGTTCCCGCAATTACCTCCGGGATTACAATTGACAAAACCGTGTATCAATTATGGTCCTGATGCCGATCAATTCCGTGATTCAACCAATGGAATGATCATGGATGCAAGTGATCTTGCAATTGGAATGTATAGCTTCACTGCACATCGAGCACCATTAGGTTTGGTTTTCGATAGAGATAGTATACTCGATAGTGAGTTCAGAGGACATGGTTTCATTACCTGTTACACTCGTGGTGATTCAACACTTTCAGGAGCATCAACCTTAATGTCACCATTCGGAGATCCGGGAGAAGATATTCTGCATCTGGAGATGACGAAAGACGGAACAGGTGATAATTACACTTTTTCATCTACTCGAATTGCAATGGGCTTCAATCATCCGGTTGATATGGTATTGGATAGCAATATGCTTTATCTGATAGAAGTAGGCTTCAGTGGCACACCTAAACTTTATTCAATACAGATTCCCGGATACAACACAAGAGTAGGAGAGAACGATGAATTTTTAGCAGGCGTTTATCCAAATCCGGCAAGTGATAAATTAGTTGTCAATTATAAAATTTCAAATCAGGAGAAAAGTTCTTTCGCATTATACTCATTAGAAGGAAAAGAAATTCTATCACAGCAGATCTCAAATGAAGTGATGGAAGGGAAATTAGATCTTGATATTTCTTTCATTCCTTCAGGATTGTACATTGGTAAATTTACAAATGGAAATTCTTCGAAGTCTATACGCATTTCTATTGTGAGATAGTCTTTTATAAAAGATACCGAGCGAATATAAAAAGGGAATTAAAATGATTTCTAAAAAACATTTTAGTTCCCTTTTTAATTTTCATTTAAATATGTCTTGCGAATATTAAATTCTGTTTGGTAAAAATTTTCTTTACTTTTTTTTAAAAACTAATTGTCATTTGCATTATTGTTATAAGCTCTATAGCCGTCTGTATTAGCTGACCGGTTAAAAAAAGATTTGCATCTGGATTTACTTAGGCACAGATGCTCATTACCACTACCGACCCCGGAGGGGTCGCATATTTGTAGAAAAAAAAATGAATAGAACCGATCCGACCCCGGAGGGGTCGCACATGATTCGCCGACACCCATATTAAATCGGAATAATCCAAAATATCAATTTCATGCTACCTCAAATTCATAGGATTTTTCAATGATTTCTTTTGAATCCAAAATTTTAATAAAAAATCTTGAAAATTATTTAATTGAAAATGAACATATTAACACAATTCTTGTAATTTATTTAGTACTATGTATTGCATAATACCTTTCTATGACCGTATCTTTGTATCACCAAACAGAAGGTAATACATAGTTCTAAATAATTACACACCAAAATCTCACCCAATGAAAACAAAATTATTTTTCGCGGCCATCCTGCTTACGATAACAGGATATGCTTTTGCAAGTAGCGATTCATCTGAACTCACTACTGACTTGAGAAACTTCAACACTTTTTCAGGCCTAATTGTCAACACACCGGCTAATGTGATCTTATCTCAAGGCGAAACAAATTCAATCCGGATCGAAGGGGAGAAGAATACTGTAAAAGAGATTTCAACAAAAATTGAAAATGGTTCATTGATCATCGACGGAAATAATAAGCACGCTGTAACAATTCACGTAACGGTTCAGGACATAAGTCTGGTCGAGGTAAATGGTGATGCGAAAGTTTATGCCAATGGCCTCATCAATTCCGATATCCTGCTTCTGAAAGTAAATGGCTCAGGAAGTATCCGAATGGATGTGCGGACACTCACCGTAGGCATGATCGTAAAGGGCAAAGGCAAGATCATCGTCTCCGGCAGCACAGGTGATTCCTTTTCAAGAGTGATCGGACAAGGCAGTATCTACGCCGATAACCTGGATGCCAACAGAAGTGAAAGAATCGCAAATCTTCCCGCATCTGACAAAGGCACAACCATCGTTCAATAATAGATAACAAGAAGCAAAATCAAATAAGAGTGGGAGACCTTTCAAAATCGCGTTCAAATCTCTAATTACTAATTACGAATCACGATTTAAAAGTTCCACTTACCACTAACTACTTACAATTTACAAAAAAAGAAAAGCAATGGGCAGTAACCTTGAAAATTCACAAGCTCAGATGCGTAAAGGAGTACTGGAGTTTTGTATTTTGTCGATCCTGGAGAAGGAAGAAATTTATCCCTCCGACATTATCGCCAAAATGAAAGTCTCAAAATTGATCGTCGTGGAGGGTACATTGTATCCATTATTGACCCGATTGAAAAACGGCGGACTACTTCAGTACAGATGGATAGAGAGCAAATCCGGACCGCCACGCAAATATTATTCATTAACCCCATTGGGGACAAAATTTTTAGAAGAACTTCGTTCAACCTGGAAAGAACTCGTTGAAGCTGTTAACCTGACCACACAAAAACCTGATCATCATGAATAAGACTGTAACAGTAAATATCGGTGGAATAGTTTTCCATATCGATGAAAACGCTTACGAAAGATTCAAAGCGTACCTGGAATCGATCCGACTGCATTTTACAACAGCAGAAGGCAGAGACGAAATTATGCAGGATATCGAATCCCGCATCGCTGAAATGTTTCAGGAGAAAGTGAAGGACAGCAAACAGGTGATCACTCTTGAAGATGTAGAGGAAGTTACCTTGTTAATGGGACGTCCCGAACAATTCAATGATTCAGATTCTACAGCTGAAGAGAAGCAAGAACCTATCATTGAAGGAAAAACTCAAAAGAGACTTTACAGAAATCCCGATGAAAAAATAGTTGGTGGTGTCTGTTCAGGAATAGCTGCATATTTCGACATCGATCCGGTCTGGATCCGTTTGATCTTTGCAGGCGCACTTGTATTCTTCGGCTCAGGATTTCTGTTATACATCATTCTGTGGATCATCATTCCTCAGGCTGACTCATCTGTAGAAAAACTAAAGATGCGTGGTGAACCCGTGAATGTATCCAGTATCGAAAAAAACATTCAGGAAGGAAGAGAACCAAAAAGAGACAACTTTGTAAGTCGTTTTTTTGATGGACTTGGAACACTATTCAAATATTTGTTTTTGTTCCTTGGTAAACTGATTGCGATATTCTTCCTGTTCATTGGATTGGTAATTGGAGCAGCATTGTTCTTCTCAATTCTTGCACTGTTCAGATTTCCGGGAACACAAATACCGGAATTCTTAAGACATGTATTTCCTGATGGATTTCAATTCGGACTGGCATTTATATGCGCAATAGTACTTCTTGCAATTCCATTCTTAATGCTGGCATATGCAGGTGCAAGAATGTTGTTCAACATCCGCAAGTCTTCACGGGTGGTCAACTTTACTGCATTGGGAATCTGGCTGGTTGCTTTGGTTACATGCCTGGTAATGGGTATCCGTGTTGGCCGCGAGTTTGCAGACAGTTCAAGTGTACGCCAGACAATTCCTGTCAGTCAACCGGTATCACGCACTATGCGATTGGAAATGGAAAACAAAGAGGAAAATCATTCCGGTGAGAAAAAATACTACGATCGTTGGGGAAATGATGACTGGAACGGTGAGTTCTTTCTGAAAATGAAAGATGGCCAACTTCAGTCCGGGGATATTCATCTGGATGTAGTAAAAAGTCCGAATGATTCATTCCAGCTTGTTCAGATCATGTACGCACATGGTTCATCCAATAAAGAAGCTTCTGAAAGAGCGACTCACATTTCATATTCATTATCGCAATTTGATTCTGTTATGAAATTCAACAGACGTTTCATTATCGACAAAGATGAAAAGTATCGTGGACAGAAAGTTCAGTTGTTATTGAAAGTTCCTGTCGGAGGTTCTGTATACCTCGATCACTCACTCGACGATTTCATCTATGATATCGACAACATCCAGAATATTTACGACAGCGACATGCTAGGAAAAAACTGGCTGATGACTGAAAAAGGATTGACTTGTGTTGATTGTGATGGAAGTGAAGATACAATAGGAGGAGACAAGTACGATTTCAATGATGGCGATAGTCACGTTAAAATTGATCAGCACGGAGTACACATAAGCAGTGGCGAAGGAGATGATGAATCCATTATCAAAGTCGACAGCACAGGCGTTGAGATCAAATCAAATGGAAAAACCAAAAAGATCAAAAACGAAGGTGGCGTGAACATAAAAATAAATTAACAGGTAGTATAATAAGTTAGGTAAGACGCTCTGCTTCGGTGGGGCGTTTTTTTTATGTTCAAAGTTCAAGGTTCAAAGTTCAAAGTTAGCTTCGTAGGTTCCTACAGAGCGAACTTTGAACTTTGAACCTTGAACTTTGAACAAACGTCCCCAAAACATGCAGGATAATATAATGACTATATCCCAATCCAAACTATTTATCAACAAAACCATACTTTTTAAGGATAATATGTTAATAAATTTTGCCTGAAAAGCACCACGTATCAAAAGATTTAGCACATTTGTATATCAGAACGATGATTGTAAGGCAATCACATAAAACAGATATAAATAAACAAATATAACTATGGCAGCAGAGACAAAAGAATCAGCAAAAGAATCAGCTAGAGAATCAGCTAGAGAGAATGGGAAAGAAAAATTAAAGGCCCTTCAATTAACGATCGATAAACTTGAAAAAGCTTACGGTAAAGGTACGATCATGAAAATGGGTGACGAACCTGTTGAACAAGTAGAATCAATTTCTACTGGTTCTATCACTTTAGATATGGCGCTTGGTATAGGCGGGTTTCCAAAGGGACGTGTAGTTGAGATCTACGGACCTGAATCATCCGGTAAAACAACATTGGCAATTCATGCTATTGCAAACGTTCAGAAGAACGGTGGTATTGCAGCTTTCATCGATGCAGAGCATGCATTCGACAGATTCTATGCTCAGAAATTAGGAGTTGATATAGAGAACCTATTGATCTCTCAACCGGATAATGGTGAGCAAGCTCTTGAGATCGCTGAAAACCTGATCCGTTCAGGTGCAATCGATATTATCGTAATTGACTCAGTTGCAGCATTGACTCCTAAAGCGGAGATCGAAGGCGAAATGGGCGAAAGCAAAATGGGTCTTCAGGCTCGTTTGATGTCACAGGCACTAAGAAAACTTACTGCATCTATTAACCGTACAGGATGTTGTTGCATCTTCATCAACCAGCTTCGTGAGAAGATCGGTGTGATGTTCGGTAACCCGGAAACAACTACAGGTGGAAATGCATTGAAGTTCTATGCTTCTGTACGTGTAGATATCCGTCGTATCGGTCAGATCAAAGACGGAGAAAACGTTGTAGGTAACCGTACAAAAGTAAAAGTTGTAAAAAATAAAGTTGCGCCTCCTTTCCGTCTGGCTGAATTCGACATCATGTATGGTGAAGGAATTTCTAAAGTAGGAGAGATCGTTGACTTAGGTGTAGATAAAGGTATCGTAAAAAAATCGGGTTCATGGTTCAGCTACGGCGAAACTAAACTTGGTCAAGGCCGCGATTCTGTAAAGCAATTACTTCTTGATAATCCTGAACTATCCGATGAGATCGAAGGTAAGATCCGTCAGTTGATGTTGGAAGCTGCAGCACAATAAGTTTTGGTAAGTAGTGAGTGGTAAGTAGCAATGCTATCTAAACTTCTACAGTCCAAATTCTAATTGATGTGTTTCCAGTCGGAATTCATTCATAAATAAATTGTATTTTTCAGCCACAAAACAGATCGTTTTGTGGCTTTTTTATTTTAAAGATAATTATGACTCAAAAGATGTTTGTAAAATCGAAAGTACTCCTGCGAAAATTATTTTTATTTCACCTATGTTTATTTCTGGCCTTATCATCCTGCAAAAATGATAAGGCACCAGGTGAAAATGAAAAAGGAACAACCACTAAAGATGCCTTCACAAAATTAAACGAAGACATTGCTGCAAATCCAAATCGGGCAGATCTGTTATTTCAAAGAGCAAAAATTTTTATTCAGAAAGATGTAATGAATCAGGCTTTTGAGGACCTGAACAGAGCGACAGCAATAGATAGCACCAATACAGAATACCTGATGCTCCTGGCTGATGTTGCATTCAAGACTTTCCAGATCAAACGGGCATCCGACAGCTTTGAAAAAGTAGTAAAACTCGATCCGAAGAATAAAGATGCTTATCTGAAATTATCGGAATTGTATTTTTATGTAAAAGGTTACCAGAAAAGTTTGCTCTATTCAAATGAAGCCCTGAAGCTTGACAAAAATCTCGTTCGTGCGTATTATCTACGTGGATTTGCTTACAAAGAGATGGGCGATACTGCAAAGGCAGTATCATCTTTCAATACCGTTGTGGATCTAAGTCCGGATTATGATGCTTTTATTCAGTTAGGAAATATTTATGCAGCAAGAAATAATCCATTAGCTGTTCAGTACTATAATAACGCTTTAAAGATTGAACCCAACAGTACAGAAGCATTATATAACCGCGGATTATTTTTCCAGAATACCGGTGAGATAGGGAAGGCTGTGGCAGATTATAATACCATCATCAAGATCGAACCGCACTATGCAGATGCTTATTTCAATCTGGGATACATCAATTCGGTACTTTCATCCAACTGGAATGAAGCGATCAAATTTTATACAGAAGCAATTAAATCAAACGATCAATATGCGGAGGCTTTTTTTAATCGTGGTGTTTGTTTTGAGAAGATTGGTAATAAGGAAGCGGCTAAAAAAGATTTTATTGCAACCATCGGAATTGTTCCAGGCTATAAACCGGCTCAGGAGAAGTTGAAGAAGTAAGCGGTGGTTAACATAATGTTTGGCAAAAAAGTATTAGGTTCAAAGTTCAATGTTCAAAGTTGGCTTCGTAGGTGGCTACGAAGCCAACTTTGAACTTTGAACTCTGAACCTTGAACTCTTATCAAAAAAAAAAAAGAGAACCCGAAGGTTCTCTTTAAACATTGATTCACTAAAAACTATGGCGTAGTTTTTTATTTTACAGAATCAATCACTGCTTTGAAAGCATCAGGATGATTCATTGCAAGATCGGCAAGCGTCTTACGATTGATCCCAAGATTCTTTGCATGTATTTTTCCCATCAACTCAGAGTAACTCATTTCATAGAGACGAGCACCTGCATTGATACGTTGGATCCATAATGAACGGAAATTACGTTTCTTTTGACGACGATCACGGTAGGCGTAACCTAGACCTTTTTCGACTGTATTCTTAGCAACTGTAAGAACATTTCCTCTCGCACCCCAGTAACCTTTGGCGAGTTTGAACATTTTTTTTCTGCGGGCGCGCGACGCGACGGCATTGACTGAACGAGGCATTGTTTTTTGTTTTTGGCTTAAGCGTCTACCTTACGCAGAACTTTTTTGCTTTTCACCTGGTTAAAAAATTGTTTTGTTTAATTAAAAGATCAGATCACTAGCATTCTCTCAACTCTGTATGTATCTCCAGGAGATACCAAAGCTGCTTTCGTAAGATTACGTTTACGCTTTGTTTCTTTCTTTGTCAAGATGTGACTTTTGTAAGCCTGCTTTCTTTTAATTTTTCCTGTACCGGTTAATTTAAACCGTTTCTTCGCACCGGAGTGCGTTTTCATTTTTGGCATCGCCTTAACTATTTAACTTATTTGATTAATTCTTTTTCACTTTTCACTTTTCGTTAATAATTACTTACTCTTTTTACGAGGAATAGGAGCCAGGTGAATAAACATCCTGTTCCCTTCCAGTTTCGGAAGTAATTCTACTTTACCATACTCTTCAAGTGCCTGAGCAAATTTCAGTAGTATGATCTCACCTTTTTCTTTGTAGGCGATCGTACGACCTCTGAAGTGAACGTATGCTTTTACTTTATTTCCATCCTCCAGAAAGTTCATTGCATGCTTTACTTTGAAGTTGAAATCATGTTCATCGGTGTTTGGACCAAAACGAACTTCTTTTACAACTTGCTTGCCTTGCTTTGACTTTAACTCTTTCTCTTTTTTCTTTTTATCGTATAAGAACTTTTGATATTCAATGATTCTACATACAGGAGGATCTGCAGTAGGAACGATTTCAACTAAATCTAATTCCTGTTCTTTCGCCATCCGTAATGCTTCTTCTGTCGGATAGATATCGCTGACGATATTATCACCAACAAGCCGAACTTGCGGAACGCGAATTCTTTCATTGATCCTGTGCTCATCTTCTTTCTTTACCGGTCCACGTCCTCTTTGGTATGGGGGACGACTTGATGTGGACTTGTTAAAAAGTGGTGGCCTGCTGTTAGATTGATTTGGTGCTGCTATTGGAACCTCCTTGCTAAATGTAATTTATTGTTTGTTGATGTTTAAGCTATTATTTATTTCGTCCTGAACCATTTTCGCGAACTCTTCGAGTGTGAAACTTCCAACATCTCCTGAGCCGTGTCGACGGACTGAAACTTTATTATCGTTGAACTCCTTTTCTCCGATTATGAGCATGAAAGGAATCTTTTTCATCTCAGCATCACGGATCTTCTTGCCAATTGTCTCATCTCTATTGTCAACGAGTCCGCGAATATCGGAATTTATTAGCAATTGTAAAACTTTTTTAGCGTAGTCGTTGTATTTTTCGCTTATACTAAGGATACTTACTTGTTTGGGAGCTAACCAGATAGGGAAATTGCCGGCATAATGCTCAATCAGGAATCCGATGAACCGTTCGTGCGTTCCCAGAGGAGCTCTGTGAATACAAATTGGCGTTTCCAGCTTATTTTGGCTGTTTTTGTATGTTAATCCAAAACGGGCAGGAACTGCGAAGTCAACCTGATTGGTCGCAAGGGTGAACTCCCGGCCAATAGCACTCCAAACCTGAACGTCGATTTTAGGTCCGTAAAAAGCTCCTTCATCCGGAACTTCAATATATGGGATGTTGGATTCGATCAAAACTTTCCGAACCATGTCTTCCGTTTCCAGCCATAGTTCCGGCTGATCAACATACTTTTTGCCTAATTTTTTCGGCTCATGAGTTGAAAAACGCATGACGTATTTATCGATGTTGAAGATCTTGAAATACTTCAGATACATTTCATTCACAGCTCTGAACTCATCTGCAAATTGTTCTTTCGTACAGTAAATGTGTGCATCATTCATCTGAAGACAACGAACGCGCATCAAACCAAACAACTCGCCTGATTGCTCGTAACGGTAACAAGTACCATACTCAGCAAGACGAATAGGAAGGTCCTTGTAACTTGGATTCAGTTCTTTGTAGATCTTATGATGATGCGGACAATTCATTGCCTTGAGATAGTATTTCTCTCCTTCAAGAATCATCGGCGGATACATACTTTCTTCGTAATATGGCAAGTGTCCACTTGTAAGATACATTGATTCTCTTGCAATGTGTGGAGTACGTACACGTTCATAACCTGCCGCTTGTTCAGTTGACTTTGCAAGCTTTTCAGTTGTTCGATGATGGCTCCACCATTCGGCATCCATAAAGGTAAACCCGGACCAACATCATCATCGAATGTGAAGATCTCCAGTTCTTTTCCGATACGTCTGTGATCGCGCTTCTTCGCTTCTTCGACCATTACAAGATATTCATCCAATTGACTCTTCTTTGGAAATGTAATTCCATAGATACGTGTCAGCTGTTTGTTCTTCTCATCGCCACGCCAGTAAGCTCCGGCAATGTTCATCAGTTTCACAGCCTTAATAAAACCTGTGTCAGGAATATGCGGACCACGACAGAGATCAGTAAAATTTCCCTGCTTGTAAAATGTGATGGTTCCATCCTCAAGATCATTCAACAGATCAAGTTTGTATTCATCACCTTTGGCTTTGAAAAATTCTATTGCTTCACTTTTAGGGACTGATGTCCGCTCATATTTTGAACCTTTCTTAGCAAGTTCAACCATCTTATCTTCGATCTTTTTAAAATCGTCGGAAGAGATCACGTTGCCACCAAGGTCTATGTCATAGTAAAATCCATTGTCAACAGGTGGGCCAATACCAAATTTCACACCCGGATATAGTTGTTCCAATGCCTCAGCCATTAAGTGAGCGGAGGAGTGCCACATGGTATTCTTACCTTCTTTATCATCCCAGGTCAGCAATTGTAAAGTGGAATCTTCCATTATGGGACGCGATGAGTCCCAGGTTTCTCCATTTACTTTTGCAGCCAGTACGTTACGGGCCAGTCCTTCACTGATGCTCTTAGCGATCTCATGCGAACTTGTTCCTTTCGGATACTCCCTGACATTCTTATCAGGGAAAGTAATTTTGATCATAATTTTATGGGTAATAAGAAGGGCGAAGATAATAAGATTTTCAGCTTTTTATTAACCAGTTTGAAGTGTTTTAGTAATTTCTTAAACTTCCTCAACAAAAGCTATTCAGAACCAAAACGAAATTTTAGAAATTGATGATAAAAATCTTGTTTGATGGGTGGTTTCATCCCCAATCGTCGCATACGATATTTTTTTTGACTTCATCTATACTACCTGAAGCGTCAATTTTATAGATAAATCTTATTCCAGAGCTGTAGTAGGATTGTTTAATCCACATTTCAATGAAAGAATATTTATCCCAGATCAATGGTGATGAAAATCTTATTAAGTAATTATTATCAGATTCCCCATTGAGTTGTGGAGTGATTAAACTCGTCATTTCAATTCCGGGAAATTCCTTTAAATCAATTGGAATATTTTTTACTTTGATTTGGTCAATTAGCCTTTCCCACTTAGTACTATCCGTTTCACCTGAGATAATATCGTCTAATGAAAGATTGAAATAATTACCAATTACAAATGAACTAGGCTCCCATAAAGTTGAATCCAAATTTATAATTATTTTATTTTTTTTCTCAAATTTAAGCCCAGTACATTCTCCTTTAAATAAGTTACTGTTTAGTTGGTTTTCACAAAATTCTGCCAGTATTTTTTGATAGACAGAGTTATTGGTTTGTGCTACTAATTTACTATTTGTAAAATAAATCAGTGCAAAAAGAATAACTCCGACTTTTTTTATCATACGTGATTATTGAAAATCATTTCTCTAAAACACTTTTTATATCAGGCAAAAAATAATTTTCACTTTTCATGATTTTTCCGTCTTCACGGTAGATCGGTTTGCCATTATCATCAAGCTTACTCATGTTACTTCTGTGAATCTCATCGAAAACTTCTTCGATCTTATGCTGAAGTCCATGTGCTATGATCGTTCCGAAAAGGATATACATTTTATCCCCTAAGGCATCTGCAATGAGAGTGAGATTTCCTTCTTTGCAGGCTTCAAGGTATTCATCATTTTCTTCCTGCATCAACCGATGGCGGAGGTCGACGATCCTGTCGCTAACACTTGAATTGGGCGTTTCATGAAATTCCAGTCCGAAGGTTTCATGGAACTCTTTTACTTTATTTATCTTTTCTATCAGGCTCATCGAATTATATTTTTATTAATTTTTTCACTTTTCACTTTACACTTTTCACTTTTCACTTTCACTTTTCACTTCACTTTTCACTTTCACTTTTCACTTTTCACTTTTCAAGTCTGTATTATCCCTACGTTATATTGTTTAGTGATAGGAGAGTGGTTGGCTGCTTCAATTCCCATGGAGATCCATTTACGGGTCTCAGCAGGATCGATGATAGCATCGAGCCACAATCGTGATGCAGCATAATAAGGAGAGATCTGCGAATTATATTTGTCTGTGATCTTCTTCAGCAATTCTGTTTCATCTTCTTTGGTGATCTCTTTACCTTTTGCTTTTAAAGCACTCACCTGAATTTGCAATAAAACTTTTGCTGCCTGTGCGCCACCCATAACTGCTATTTGAGCAGTTGGCCACCCAATGATAAATCGTGGATCATATGCCTTACCGCACATTGCATAATTTCCGGCACCATATGAGTTCCCAATAATTACAGTAAATTTTGGAACAACAGAATTACTCATGGCATTTACCATTTTCGCTCCGTCCTTAATGATTCCACCTTGTTCACTTCTTGAACCAACCATAAACCCGGTTACATCCTGCAGAAAAACGAGTGGAACTTTTCTCTGATTGCAATTCATAATAAATCGAGCAGCTTTATCTGCAGAATCAGAATAGATGACTCCGCCGAATTGCATTTCGCCTTTTTTGCTTTTCACAACCTTACGTTGATTTGCAACAATACCAACTGCCCAGCCATCGATTCGTGCAATTCCGCAAATAATACTCTGTCCGTATTTGTCTTTGTACTCATCGAACTCACCACCATCAACTAAACGAGCAATGACTTCATGCATGTCGTATTGTTTTGATGCTTCACTCGGCACAATACCGTAAAGTTCTTTTATACTTTTAACTGGTTGAACAGTTTTCACTCTGTTGAATCCTGCTTTTTCGAAATCTCCAAGTTTGCTGAAAATATTTCTGATGTGATCAAGTGCAGCTTTATCATTCGGAAATTTATTATCAGTAACTCCTGACACTTCACACTGTGTTGTTGCTCCACCTAATGTTTCGTTGTCGATGTCTTCGCCGATTGCTGCTTTTACCAGATAAGATCCTGCAAGAAAAATAGATCCGGTCTTATCAACGATCATAGCCTCGTCGCTCATGATAGGTAAGTATGCACCACCGGCTACACAACTTCCCATGATCGCTGCAACTTGTATAATTCCCATAGACGACATAATTGCATTGTTGCGAAAGATGCGTCCGAAATGTTCTTTATCAGGAAAGATCTCATCCTGTAAAGGAAGAAATACTCCTGCACTGTCTACAAGGTAAATGATCGGTAATCTGTTTTCCATTGCGATCTCCTGAAGACGAAGATTTTTCTTGCCACTCATAGGAAACCAAGCTCCGGCTTTTACAGTTGCATCATTGGCAACGATCACACATTGTTTGCCTGAAACATAACCAACTCCGGCAACAACTCCTGCAGCAGGACAACCACCGTATTCCGCATACATGTCTTCAGCAACAAAAGCACCGATCTCAAAAAAGTCTGTGTTTTTATCGATCAGATATTCTATCCGTTCACGGGCAAGCATCTTTCCCTGCTCTTTTTGTTTTGCAGCATTTTTTGCTCCACCACCTTCTGCAATTTTACTTTGTCTGTGCTTTAATGCGTCGACCAATTGCCGCATGGCATCTTCATTTTTATTGAATTCTATATCTGTCATAAGTTGGATGATGGGGGTAAAGATAAAGATGTATTTTACTCGGCAAGGATATGTTAATTAATTCATCCGAAACTGAAAAAACCATGGGTTCAATTCCATTTTTTAAAGATAAAAAATACTGCTAAAATCAAAAAGCCAAAACCTACCAGATAGTTCCATTGAAGTTTATCGGTCTTGAAAATAAAGATTGCACAAAATGAGAAGACTACCAGCGTAATCACTTCCTGTAAGATCTTTAATTGAAAGAGGTTAAATGGTCCGCCATTCTCATTGAAACCTAGTTTGTTAGCAGGGACCATAAACATGTATTCAAACAAAGCAATTGCCCAACTTATTAATATCAAGCCAATTAAACCTGTAGTCTGAAAAACGTTCCATTTCTTGAATTGTAAATGACCATACCATGCGAACGTCATGAAAAATTCGAGATGATGAGAAAGAGTATGGAAGTCAGTCCACGGATTAACATAAAAATTACTGTTGAGGATTTGGTGCCGGATTTAAGATTCCCGGAAATCTGAATGGTTTGAATTCAAACTTTGATATAACGATCTCAAATTCCTTGAGGTTTGAAGGTTCCGACATCTTGTACAACCAGACATTTATGCTGACTCTTTCGTTTATACTCATGTACTCTTTATTCGGTTTGATCTTATGATGTGAATAGTTTTTTTGAAAACATCCTTTGTTGTCTTCACTTTCATAAGCTGACTTGAAAACGATCTTCTTTTTTCGGATCTCTATTGTGTGTTTCGAGTTTTTTGTGAAATCAGTATTAAAACGATATGCTTCATCTTCTTTTGGTTGCATTACATACTGAGAATTCAAAGAATTGTCTTTTCCCCATTGAGAAAATTCTATGTCAACTTCTTTATGAAAATTTATAGAATCTTCTCTGTCGTACATAAATAATCCAACAACGATATCTTTATCCAAAGGATTTTCGAGTGAATCGATATGGAAAATATAGCTTCCATATCCAAGGTTATTCAGCATTCGTACTTCAGGACAATACCATTTGTCATTTCTCATCGTGAGTCTGAGATGGAGTTTGCCATTTGGATCAACATAAACATTTTCTTTTGAGCCTGAGAAATAATTTGTTCCCGGACCGGTATGTTTACCATAAGAATCTTTTATAGTCCATGTGTACCCGGAAAATTCAATCGTACCGGCTACATTCTTTGATCCGCTTACAATTTCAAAGTCATTTTTCCCATTCATGTCAATTGCAAATGCTACTATTAAAATAGAAAATACACTTAGTCCGATTAAAATACCTGTTAGTTTTAATTTCATCAATCTATTATTTTTTGAAAAGGAACTCATGCGCGAGGATGATGTTTTAATATCGATGCGCGTAAAAAATCGCGATCGAGATGTGTATAGATTTCTGTGGTGGTAATGGATTCATGTCCGAGCATTTCCTGAACAGCTCTGAGATCTGCTCCGCCTTCAATAAGGTGTGTTGCGAATGAATGGCGGAATGTGTGCGGACTTATACTTTTTTTTAAGTTTATTTTTTCTGCTAATTGTTTTATGATCATGAATACCATTACTCGTGATAATGGCTTTCCATTTTTATTCAGGAAAACGTAATCTTCGGAACCACCTGAAATATTCACATGGCAACGAATTTCATTGATATAAATTTTTATGTATTTAATTGCGACACTTCCAATGGGGACAAGTCTTTCTTTGTCACCTTTGCCAAGCACTTTTACAAAGCCAATTTCAAAGTGAACATTCGATAATTTCAGGAAATTAATTCACTCACACGGAAACCACAACTGTAAAGAGTTTCCAACATTGCTTTATTTCGGACTCCTTCCGGTTTACTTAGATCAATTGCATCAATCAGATTATTGATATCATGTACAGTCAGTGTATCAGGAAGTTTTCTACCCAGACGTGGTGAGTCCAGAAGTTGTGAGGGATCATCCGTTACAATATTCTCTATCAGACAATATTTAAAAAATCCTTTCAAGCCTGAAATGATCCGGGCCTGACTTCTTGCGCTTAGACCTAATTCATTTATCCATTGTAAAAATTCACGGAGATGATTTACTTTAATTTCGGATGGACTGAGAGCTTGCTTTGAAATGACAAGAAATTGTTCGAGCATATTCAAGTCATGCAGATAAGCTTCCACAGAATTTTCTGAAAGCGAACGCTCCAGTTTCAAGTAGGACTTGAAACCCATATTATAACTTTTCCAGCTCAGACAATTAGGTATTAGGTACTAACAAAAGTGCCGAAAATGAAGCTTTGAAAGGGATTTGATAAGAAAACTTTTCCACATTAAGAATTGAATAATTGTAAGTAATTTGCGGCAAAATCGACGCTTCTATGAACATCCATATAATTAACGGGCCAAATCTCAATCTGCTTGGTAAAAGGGAACCGGATTTATACGGCAATCTGTCATTCGAAGCTTTTTTCGAAGTATTGAAGCAGGAATTTCAGGAAGTAAATCTCTCATATTACCAATCAAATGTAGAAGGTGAGCTTATCAATAACCTGCACGAAAAAGGATTTAGTGTCGATGGAATAATTCTGAATGCCGGTGGTTATACACATACTTCAGTTGCAATCGGAGATGCAGTGGCGGCTATTAAAACTCCTGTGGTCGAAGTTCATATTTCTAATATTTTTGCAAGAGAAGAATACCGACACATTTCTTTAATTGCCGGAAAATGTATCGGCAGCATTAGCGGTTTCGGAATGGATTCGTATAAACTGGCAATCATCGGTCTGATGAATAGGAAGTCTATTTGATCTTGTAAGCAAATGACATACTTTTCTTTAACTCACGTTGTAATTTCATAACCTTCTCTTTTGCAAATTCTGCTTCTGCAACTTTATTCAAATTGTTATTTGCCTTATAGAACGAAATGTGATTATCAAGCATAGCCTGGAAATCTACCATCTTGTCTAATGAAGATGGGTCGTTCATCAATAACGGCGAGGACAGAAAAGCAAAATCCATCTTTAAGAAAGCTTCTGCACTGATCGAATCTCCGGGCTGCGAAGAGCTAAAACATCCACTGACATATCTGCCGGGCTGATAAAATTTATTTGTACTGAAAAAGTAATGGGCTTTCGGATCGGTCAGATAAAACCTGTTTTCTTTTTTACAGACTTCTTCTGTTTTAAGAACAAGATTTCTAAACGTCTGATTCAGAATTTCAGTACTCAGATCACAACCTGTATTGGTAATTTGTTCGGGATGTTCTTTTCCTAATTCTGAAATGTATTTATCATATTCGGGTTTGATCTTTTGATAAAATTCAGGATACAGAACAGGTAGGATTCGGTAATGCGTAAATTTCATGTCGTAGTTGATCACAACCAGATCCGTTCTGAAATTCTCAACTATCCGGAAATAGTAATATTGGATGATCGTGCTCCAGTCGGATATAAGTACAACACTATTTTTCGGAGCTGATTTATCGAGGAGTTCCATCAGATCAGAGCTGACAGGATAAGATTTTTTATTGTGGTCTTTGTAGTTGAATCCAATCTGAATTAAAATAAGTACAGGTAAAACAAATTTCAATTTCCATTTTTCTTCCCACATCAGACAGCCGATAAATACGGGAATTGTTAAGACAAGAAAAGGTAATAGGAGGTAAGCATCTGTACTTGACCACTGATTATTGTTCAACTGATAGATGAACATTGCGAGAAAATAAAAAATCGCTGAGTAAACTGCGATTTTCATTTTTCCTTTCAGCATTTCCCGGATTCCAATTAATAAGAATGGAAGCAAAACAAAAAACTGCATTGCCGTTAGTTTTAAAAAGAATGGGAATCGGGATGAAATGATATCGGTGCTGGCTGATGTCAGATTCTTTCCATAAGATCCTCCTTTGATATGATATAATAGCAGATCCAAAGTTTTAGGCTGACCAAACATGAATGGATAATCAGTCTGTGCACGCATGTACATCCATCCGTAAAAAATGAACATTACCATTGCAGAAGTTGAAGTCAGTACAATAAAAGCCTTTGATTTAAAGACGGCTGTTAATTTTTCTATGAATGAAATTTCTTTTTGTTTTTTCTTTTTAGGGTCATCCGGCGTATAACTAAATATTCCATCGATCAAAAAGAGAACGGCAACCGGAAGAAAAAATATCATAGTTAAATGATGGCCCGCCAGACCAAGTCCGATACCAATTCCTGCTATGACGATAAATGCAATATTTTTTTTGAATTGAAAACTGATCAAACCGAAAAGCAAGATCGACATGGTTAAGATCTGAAAGCTGTACACTTCAATATTATTAGCCCAAGCCCATGTAGTTGC
Source organism: Bacteroidota bacterium (assembly GCA_016711505.1). NCBI lineage: Bacteria > Pseudomonadati > Bacteroidota > Bacteroidota bacterium. The sequence goes on from JADJSV010000001.1 coordinate 123,429, forward strand.
TGCAGTTCCAAATCCAATCGCTGTAATCATTGAAATAAATCTGACAGATAGAGAATTGCCGGGTTTTAAATGATCTCCAATTTTGCAAACGAAAAATAAATAAGTAAACAAGCTGTCGAAACACAAATGGAAGCGAATGTGTTCAACGAGGTGATAGTTGATACATTTAATAAATCAGTCAGTTTTGTCCATAGTCCGGCAAGAAATATATAAGCAGGAGTACCGGGCGGATGTGCTATACTTCCCAGCTTTATTACTAATGCAAACTCACCGGCATCATCAAACATCAATGCATTAACAGATGTAAGTCGGTAGATTATAAATGGAATAAGAAAACTCAGTGTGCCAAAAATGAAATTAAGTAATGTGGTTTTATTTTTCATACTCGATTAACTGTAATTTTAATTATTTTCCGAAGAGGTTTATTGAAATTTTAACACTAAGATCACTAAGTTTTTAGCACAAGAACACAAGTGATACTTTTTTTCATAAGTGATCTTGTGACGAATTTTAGTGATCTAAGTGTTTTATTTTTATTTATTGGTTACTAAAGTAACTCTTGAATCCTATCCCTCCAAATTAAAATAATCACCCCCGACATAGCTATTGTAACTCCCAGTAACGACTGAAAGGTGATCTTTTCCTTGGTTAATATTCTTGCAACGAATAAAGCGAAGGCTGGGACCAATGAAAAAATAGTTTGTGCAATTGAAGGTTCAATCAATGAAACTGTAAATAGGGATAGAGATACCCCTAATGTCGGTCCGAAAATCGTTCCGGCAATTGCAAACTTGATCCCACCATCTTTATTTTCAAAGAGTGGTTTCATCACTGTTTTTATTTTCCCACGAAAAATCGTGAGGAGATATAAGGAGGATGTTGCAATTGTCAGCCTGATAAATGTTGCGTGAAAAGGGTTGATAGTAATAGCCAGTTCTTTTTCCATCAACATTCCTTTTTTTGCCAGAACTAATCCGGCACCCTGACAAAAGGCTGAGAGAATTCCTGCAATTACTCCTATTGTTATTTTTGATTGCTGATGAGTTGGAATTTTATCTCTTTCTTTTTTACCCAGACTGATAAAATTTACTCCGATGATCGTTATAAAAATTCCGATTATGCCAATGTATGAAAGTGATTCGTCGAGCAAGATCCAGGCCAGACAAAGTGCAGCAGCAGGAGCAAAGGTTGTCAGGACGCTTCCTAGCCTGGCACCTAAAACAGAGTACGCTTCGAAGGCAAAATAATCTCCTATTGTTAATCCAACTATTCCGGATAGTCCTAGCCATAGCCAGGCTTGAGTATATTCAGAAGAAAATATTTCACTGAATGCTTTTGAGTCTACTGCGAAACTGATGATTGTTATGAAACACAATGCGAGCAATAGTCTGAAATGATTCAGAGAATTCGATCCTAATCTTCTTGCTGCTTGTGTGAATGGAAAAATGCAGAATGACCATGAAAGTGTTGTAAGTAAACCGAAAAATATTCCTGGGTTCAACATGTCATTAACTTCTTGAGCCAAATATTGCCGATCCAATGCGGATCATTGTGCTTCCTTCATTCAAAGCGATCATGTAATCGCTTGTCATTCCCATGGAAAGTGTATCTAATCCATGCGACTTATGTTTGTCGTAAAACTGTCGAAGTGTTTTAAATTCAGTTCTGATAAGATCATTGTCTTCCGTGTTTGAAGCCATACCCATAAAACCTTTGATGGTAATATTTTTCAGATCCGGTAATAATGATCCGTTGAAAAACTCATCTGCTTCCTCGAAACTCAATCCGAACTTGGTGTCTTCGGTGGCAATGTAAATTTGCAATAAACAATGCGCCATGATATTCTGCTTTTGTGCTTGTTTATTGATCTCGACCAGTAATTTCAGACTATCAACTCCATGGATCAGCTTTGTGACAGGTAGTATGTTCTTAACTTTATTAGTTTGTAAGTGTCCTATGAAATGCCATTCTACGCCATCAACTTTCATTGCCTTTTCCAGCAATTCCTGCACGTAATTCTCCCCGAAAACATGTTGTCCATGACTCTGAAGTTCTTTAATTGCTTCAACAGGTTTTGTCTTGCTAACTGCAACCAGCTGTGCGTTAAAGGGCTTGAGTTCAGAAAGGATCCTCTGGTAGTTAAGGAGATTGATCATCGGGGTGTAAAGTAACTTTTACTGATTGAAAGGAACAAATATGGCTAAAGATTGTTATTAATGGTATCATTGTGGAAAAATTCATTTTATTTCAATTAAAGTATGTCAATAAGTAAAAAAGTTAAGTCGATTAAATATGCTATCAAAAATTTCCTGTTTGCATTCAGGAAATATTCAGGTAATAAAAGTAACCTGAAGTCAATCTATGACCGGACTTTTGTTGATGATGAAGGGAAGACTGTTAACCTTTCAGAGTTCAAAGGTAAAAAACTACTGATCGTGAATACAGCCTCTGCTTGTGGTTACACATATCAGTATACTGATCTTGAAAAATTGTCGGTTGAAAATAAAGACAAACTGAATTTGGTAGCTTTTCCGTGCAACGATTTTGGTAAACAGGAGCAGGGTAGTAATGAAGAGATCCAGAGTTTCTGTAAAGTAAATTTTGGTGTAACTTTTAAAGTCTTTAAGAAAACAAAAGTTAAACGTTCAGATAAAAATCAGATTTTTCACTGGCTCACCAATTCCGAACTCAACGGTTGGAACGATCAGGTTCCAATGTGGAATTTCTGGAAGTTTTTGATCGATGAAGAGGGACGGTTGGTTGCTGTCTTTCCTTCGAGATATTCGCCGATTGGTGGTGAGTTGTTGAAAATGTTGGAATGTGATTAAACGATCTTCCATTGCGGTTGTGTATATCGCCCTTCAGGGCTCCAATAAAAAACATATAGCGCTGAAGGCGCGATATTCGTCAGCGACGGGCAACGCCCATCGAAATGAAGGCGCGATATTCGTCAGCGACGGGCAACGCCCATCGAAATGAAGGCGCGATATTCATCATCGACGGGCAACCGTCAATAAAATAAATTTATAATTGAAATCAACAATTATTAAATCAAATGCATCAATCATTAGAAAAAATATATACATATTGATTTTAATGCGAAGTTTCTAAATCACTTCCAAATTAACCAAGCGAATGCAAAACCAACCCGCTCCGTAACTTCGGCTCAAACCAAGTCACCTTCGGCGGCATTGTTAATCCTGCGTCTGCTATGTCGATCAGTTGTTTCATTGTAACCGGATAAAGTGCGAATGCAACTTTCATATTGCCACTGTTCACACGCTTTTCAAGTTCACCCAATCCTCTTAGTCCGCCGACAAATTCTATTCGCTTATCTGTTCGCAGATCTTTAATATTTAAAATCGGTTCAAGTACTTGTTTGGAAAGAATTGTTACATCAAGTACTCCGATCGGATCGTTGTTATCGTAAGTATTGTCTTTTGCTTTCAGGCAATACCATTTTCCTTCCAGAAACATTCCGAATTCATGCAAGTGTATGGGACGGAATTCGCTTGTTCCTTTTTCTTCCACCTCAAAACCTGATTTCAATTTTTCCAGAAACTCTTCTTTGGAATTTCCATTCAGATCTTTTACAACCCGGTTGTAATCCATAATGGCAAGTTGATTGTCCGGAAAATGTACTGCAAGAAAATAATTGTAATTTTCTTTACCGGTATGATTCGGATTTTTTTCCTTCATTTCTTTTCCGACCAATGCTGCTGCTGCGGTTCTGTGATGGCCGTCTGCTACATAAGTTGCCGGAAGTGAAGCGAAATGTTTTGTAATGTCTGCAATCTGCTTACCGCCTTTCACGATCCAGAAGGTGTGACTGATCTTGTCTTCCGTTGTAAAATCATATTCGGGTTCTGACTTGATCACTTCATTGACGATCTCATCAAGTGCAGGTAAATTCGGGTATGCAAAGAAAACCGGTTCGTAATTCAATTTGCTGTAACGAACATGATTCTTTCTGTCTTCTTCTTTATCAGGGCGAGTTAGTTCGTGTTTTTTTATAACATTGTTGAAGTAATCATCAATTGATGCAGCACCAACAATTCCATATTGCCGACGGCCATTCATAGTTTGTGCATAGATGTAGTAATATTCTTTATCATCCGTAAAGAACACACCATCTTTCACCATTTTATTGAAATTCGAAATACCTTTCTCGTAAATTTCGGGAGTGTAATGATCGTGCTCATCAGGAAAATCGATTTCAGGTTTTATGACATGATAAAAGGAGATAGGATTACCTTCAGCTTCTTTACGCGCTTCTTTTTCATCCAATACATCGTATGGTTTACTTGCTACTTTCAATACATTTTCTTTCGTCGGACGAATGCCTTTGAAAGGTTTTAGAATTGCCATCGTATTTTTTTTAGATCAATTTAATTTTAAGATTCTTTCCATTGCTTCAGTCAATACAATGAGATCATCGATCGTAAGATCGCCCATGTGACCGATGCGGAAAGTTTTATTTTTTAATTCGTTGTAGCCATTTGAGATGACCATGTTTTCTTTCAAAAGTTCTTTGTTGAGTTCTGCGACATTGATGTTTCGCGTATTCTCTATCGTCGTCACGGTCATCGATTCAAATCCGGGCATAACATGCAATTTGAAAAAATGACTTGCCCAGTTGATCATGTATTCAGCCATTTCAATATGACGGATGAAACGATTCTCAATTCCTTCTTTCATGATGCGATCGAGTTGGAAGTCCATTGCAAACATGTGTGACAAAGAAGGAGTGCAGGAATACTGATGATCTTTCTTGTCGATGAATTCACACAGCGTCAGAAAATCGAGATAATAACCTCTGTGACCAATACTCTTGAATCGTTCTTCAGCTTTATCAGACACAGATGCCAGTGACAATCCCGGAGGAAGTGCCAGTGCTTTTTGCGATGAAGAAATACAAACATCAATTCCCAAACGATCAACCTCAATTTTCGCACCACCTAATGAACTCACAGTATCTACTAACCAAACTACATCCGGATATTTTCTGATCACTTCAGCAATAGCATCGATGGGATTCATCAAGCCTGTTGAAGTTTCATTATGTGTTAAAGTAACAACATCGTATTTTCCGGTCTTCAGATATTTGTCAACTGTTTCCGGCATATTCGGATGACCGGAGATCTCTTCGTGAAGATCTGCTTCAATACCATTCAGTTTAGCCAGTTCATGCCATCTTTTCCCAAAAGCTCCTACAGAAAAAACGATCGCTCGCTTCTTAGTTGCTGAACGAATTGCACCTTCCATTAAACCGGTCCCTGAAGATGTACTCAATACAATTTTGTTCTGAGTAAACATCAATTGCTTGAGTTTATTGGAGATGTTCCGTTGTAAGTCAGACGCTTCCGGAGTCCGGTGACCCATCATGGGTGTTGCCATTTTAGCAAGCACATCAGGATGAACGTAGGTAGGACCGGGGATGAATAGTTTTAAATTCTCCATTTATACGAGATTGTTTTGGTGCGCGAATTTAATAAAAAGCGCACTAATGTGACTTAAAATGTCACATTGAAATGAATTAATAATTCCTGTTAATTTGGGAAAATTTCGATTTCGTTATTTTTCAGTAGGCTGAGGCAACTCCTTCACTGGCGCCGTCTCCGACCTCGCATCCACATCCTTATCCAACACATACCGCCCTTTTTTCAGATTGAACGAATCATACGTTCCATCCGGTCCGGCTTGAGAGGAGAGATCAACATCAGTGGATTTTGAACGAGGAGTGCTGATATGATCGAGAATAATTTTCTTGCCATTGTTTTCAAATCGCATAGACATTGAAGCTTGCGAATTAAAAGAATAGATCAAACGATTTTTATAAACGGAACCTGATTTCAACAATGGAAAACCAAATTTCAGTTCACCTTTATCTATGTAACACACTTCAATTACTTTTTTAGTAATCTGCTGATTGAAACCTTTCCATCCAAGCAAAACGAAATAATTTTTTCCTTTGTACTTCACTTTGTTGACTGCATAATATGCAGCACCAAACCAGCGATCAGCTTTTAATTTTTCTGATTCAGGTTTTTGAATGATGGAAGTTGAGTCGGAGAGAAGGAAAGTCAGGATACTGTCTGTCTTCTCTTCTTTGATTTGCACATAACCAAAATACATGTACTTATCTCCTGCGTAATTCGGGAAAGTCCAGGAATAAATTTTGAAACGATTCTCTGCATCTTTTACTATAGATACATTTTTGAAATCAGTGAATGGATTTTCAAAAGAATTTGCGCTATTCAGACTATCTGTAAAGCGCTTTTGAAATTCACTGGCAGCATTTGTTCGTATGGAATCATTTTCTCCACGTTGCATTTTCTGAATCAATACATGCAATGAATCTGAATTTTGCGCAGAACTAAAGTGCGGTTTAAATAAACCGAGAATAGCAAGAGTAAAGAATACAGAAATATTTTTTGAAAGCATCGTATAAAAAGAAAGGCCGCAAAGTATGAACGTTTGGCGGCCTTTATTATTTTTTTATGGAATTAGTCAGCTGTGCATTGCTTCTTTTTTGCCAAGCAATACTTCTTTTGGTTCGCGGTAATTAGGATCGTCTACACAACAATCAACCGGACAAACGGAAGCGCATTGTGGTTCATCGTGGAAACCTACACACTCTGTACATTTATCAGGGACGATATAATAAACATCCATTGCAACAGGAGCCTGAGGTGCGCTTGCATCGATATCAGAGCCATCGATTCGCTTGAAAGTTCCTTTTACTGATGTTCCATCTGACGCGCGCCATTCAGCACCGCCTTCATAAATTGCATTATTGGGACATTCCGGTTCGCATGCACCACAGTTGATGCATTCTTCGGTAATCATAATTGCCATATCTGTATTCTTTTGTGGTTATTTAGATTTGTACAAAAATAAATAGAAAAAGTTCAAATCAAAGCAACATCCCATCTTCTTTTCGATTTCTCTGTATTATCTTTGTCCCAATGAATGATATTAAGAACGTTTCTAAACAACTAGGACTTGTATTAAAGTCGAAAGTTGATCAATATACTGCTGATCCGCTTGCTTTTACTGACCTCAAAGAGGTGATGATCAGAGCGTTTCAATCGAATGGGTGGTTTACGGAGAAGAATATTCTGCTCGCTTTGACACAATGGGCAGATGCACTCACTGAAAACAACATTGAACGCTGGCTTGAACCATATCAGAGTATTTCTTTTCAATCTCCTAAAAGGATAGGGGTTATCAATGCCGGAAATATTCCTTTTGTCGGATTACATGATCTCATCTCTGTATTAATCAGCGGTCATATCTATCACGGAAAAAATTCTTCCAATGATAAATATCTTTTACCATGGATTGCAAAACTGTTGATCGAGATCGAACCGGAATTGAAAACCCGGATTCATTTCGTTGAGAAATTAAATGAAATCGATGCAGTCATTGCAACCGGGAGCGATAATTCTTCGCGCTACTTCGATTATTATTTCGGAAAATATCCGCACATCATTCGCAAAAATAGAAATGGAATTGCAATTCTCACCGGTGATGAAACAACCGATGAGTTATCACTTTTAGGAAAAGACATTTTTCAATACTTCGGATTAGGTTGCAGAAATGTTTCCAAAATGTATGTTCCGAAAGATTACAACTTCAATAAATTTTTCGAATCGATCTACAATGAAAATGAAGTAATGAATCATACGAAGTATATGAACAACTTCGATTACAATAATTCAGTGCTGCTCTTAAAATTAGTTCCGTTTTTGCAGAATGGTTTTCTGATCATAAGGGAAGAGGAAGTTATTCCGTCGCCGATCTCCATTGTACATTATGAAAAATATGAAAACGAAAGCTTGTTGTTTGAAAAATTAATTCCTCTTAAGGATCAGTTGCAATGTATTGTTTCTAAAACTCAGTTGCCTCCTTCATTGAAAAATCTTCAGGTAGGTTTTGGAAAAACGCAGGAACCGGCTCTTTGGGATTATGCGGATGGGGTGGATACGCTTGATTTCTTACAAAAAATTATAACACTGAGTGCACTAAGATCACAATAAGAACACGGAATACTTAGTAGTCTTCTTGTGATCTTAGTGCACTCAGTGTTTAATTTTCTTTGCAAATAAGATTCGCAAATTTTTTCTTTAAACTTTCAATTTAATTTAAAGATCCGGCGTCGGAATCGTATTAAACAGTCTCTTCCATCTGATCTTACTCAAAAACTCTCCATGAGTATCCCAACTCATCCAGATGAACACTGCCTTACCGACAACGTGATCCTCAGGTACAAATCCCCAAAAACGTGAATCGGCGGAGTTGTGTCTGTTATCACCCATCATGAAATAGTAATTCATTTTGAATGTATAGTTGGTTGCAACCTGACCATTGATGATGATCTGTCCATTGCGTTCTTCCAGTTTATTCTGTTCGTATTCACCGATCACTTTTCTGTAAAGTGAAATGTTGGAAGTGTCAATTTTTATAGTTGCACCTTTTTGCGGAATATATAGCGGACCAAAGTTGTCGACATTCCAGTTAAATCTATTATCAAATGGAAAAATAAAATCCTGATAGATACCGGCAGGGACAGTGTTGGCTTCAATTCGTTTTACATTTCCAAATCCTTTCATTTCATCAGCTTCTTTGGCTGTGAGATGGAAATTAAATTCTGTTGGAGAAAGCTGTTCTTCTCTTAATTGTAAGCGCTGTACAGCCTGATATGAGAATCCGGAGCCATCAGTCATAACATGATATGATGATTGTGCAAATTCAGGATTCGGATAATGTTTATTGCCTATGTAAACTTGTCTTTCTCTGATAGTAATTGTATCACCTGCTACACCAATGCAACGTTTAATGTAATTTTCTTTTTTGTCGATAGGACGGCCTTCATTTTCTGCTGGCCAGTTGAAGACAACACAGTCACCACGTTTTACATCACCGAATCCCGGTAAGCGATGGTAACCGATCTTGATCCATTCCAGATAAGATTTTCCACCAACCAATGGCATAGTGTGATGAGCAAATGGGAATGAAAGCGGAGTCATCGGTACGCGCGCACCATAACTTACTTTTGATACAAATAGAAAATCACCAACCATCAACGATTTTTCCATGGATGGAGTTGGGATAGTATATGCTTCAATGAAAAACGTTCTGATGATCGTTGCAGCAATTACCGCAAAGATGATTGCATCGATCCATTCACGTGTTGCTGATTTTCTTTGTCCCGGTCTTGATTTTAGAAGGAACCAGACTCCTACAGTAAATATTCCGAATATGATATCCTTTATAAGATCCCAGTTTATTTTGAATCTGCTCATCGTTGTGTTTTGGTGGTTATTTTCGTGGTAAACTAAAACAATATTATGAATTTAGTTTGATTTTTCTATTAGTATCCTGATTGCTACCAAAATACGTTTTAATCGCACTTTTATTTGTTAAACCGATGTTAAACAATCATAAGTACCATTACTTTATGGAATTACCTACAGTTGAAGCATATCTTTCATTGTAAAGACTCCTTTTTTCCCTTGCAACCATTCTGCTGCTGTCAATGCACCGATTGCAAAACCTTGTCTGCTTAATGCCTTGTGTATAATTTCTATTTCATCAACATCAGAAAAATATTTCACGATATGAGTTCCGGGAATTTCATCTTCACGGGTTGAAAAGATCGGCAATTCGCCATCACTTTCAGCACCCATAGTCACACTTTCATCTGTTTTATAATTTACCCAGTGTTTTACTCTGTCAATATTGTCAATCACATCCTGGGCAATAGTAATTGCAGTTCCACTCGGTGAATCAAGTTTTTCAAGATGATGACTTTCATGAATAAGAACTTCGTCATACTGAGTTTGTGAATTCATCAGTTGCGCTAATTTTTTATTGACTTCAAAAAACAGGTTTACTCCGATGCTGTAATTGGCAGCATAGAAAAATGAACCTGCCGATTCTTTACAGTCTTTTGAAATTGCATCAAGCTGGTCATACCAGCCTGTTGTTCCACAAACGACAGGTACTCCGGCTTTAAAACACTTTCTGATATTCTCTGCAGCAGAATCCGGTCGCGAAAATTCGATTGCCACATCGGCACCTTTCAGATCACCTGTGTCGATATATTTTGAATTGTTTACATCAACACGTAATACGATCTGATGTCCGCGTCTTAAAGCGATTTGTTCAATGGTCTTACCCATTTTACCATAACCTATCAATGCAATTTTCATGTCTTTTTATTTTTGAAATTATATGGTTCTATTTGAATGTAAAAGTTAGTTGCAAGCCTGCCTGCATATTTCTTCCCGGTGCCTGGAACAGAGTAGGGGCTGTGTGCATTGAGAGGTCATCGCTGATATCAAAATCCATCAATTGCGAATCAACGTAGGCATCAATTATATTGAGTGTATAAAGAACACCGGTAAGAATATAACACAGATCACGGTTTCTTCTGTAAAAATCTTTTCTTACTGTAAGATCTGCATCGCTGAATCTTGGAAACTGATCGATAGTAGTTGAATCGTTATCGTTTCTGAGAATCAAAGCTGATTTATATTTCTTGAATTCTGTATTGTTGGTGCTGATGAAGTAGTATAATGTACCGAAACCTGCATACAAAATCGGTAACTTCCAGTATTTTTTATTATACGCTTGTCCCAAACCGGGAACTACAGCTGAAAATAATGCTGCACGGTTTGCACGATGTTTTGCACTCAAGCTGATTGAATCTTTCTGAGCGCTTTGCGCATTTGAAACTGATGCCAGCGACAAAAAAATAAAAGTTGAAAAAAGAAATTTGACAATAGTCGATTTCATCGGCAATTGACCGCTGATCAGTAATTAAGTAATTCCAGTACGCGATTCAGATCTTCATCATTCTGAAATGGAATAACAATCTTTCCGCTTCCATTATTCGCTCTCTGCAACTGGATCTTAGCACCGAAATGGCTTGTCAGTATATTTTGAATTTTGCTGAACTCAAATGAAAGCTGATCTTTCATCTCGTCCTTTTTCTTTTTAATTGTCGATTTGTTTCCGGTCTCTCTTGCAAGCAATTCAACATCGCGTACACTCAGATTTTTATTCAGGATCTCACGATAAATGTATAATTGTTTGTCGATATCCTCGACACCTAAAATAGCCCGTGCATGGCCCATCGATATTTTACCATCACGTACAGATGCCTGGATATCCGGTGGCAACTTTAATAATCGTAAAAAGTTTGTTACCGTACTTCTGTTTTTTCCTAAACGTTCGCTGAGTTCTTCCTGCGTTAATCCGCATTCATCGATCAGACGTTTATAACTCAAAGCTACTTCAAGTGCATTCAGATCCTCCCGCTGGATGTTCTCGACAATAGCCATCTCCAGCATTCCCTGGTCATTGGCAACTCTGATATATGCGGGAATTGTTTTTAAACCTGCCAGCTTTGAAGCCTTATAACGACGCTCACCTGATATGATCTGGTATTTATCATATCCAAGTTTACGAACTGTGATCGGCTGAATAATTCCTTGTTCTTTTATCGAAGTAGAAAGTTCTCCTAAAGCAGTATCATCAAAGTCAACACGAGGTTGAAATGGATTTGGTTCAATCTGCTCTAATGGAAGTTGTGCTATAGAACCTACAACACCACCGGTTGCAGCGGAATTTACATTCGATGTAACATCGCTATCGGAACTTTCCAGTAATGCACTTAGCCCTTTACCGAGTGCGCTCTTTTTAATTGTCATCAGTTACAGCAATTTTTTTGTCCGCCTCTTTGATCTTCGTCAGATTATTTTTCTGCAAGATCTCGCGTGCAAGATTTAAATAATTTACAGAGCCTTTACTGGTGGCATCATGCATAATAATGGTTTGTCCGAAACTCGGAGCTTCACCTAATTTTGTATTCCTCTGGATGATCGTATCAAAAACCATTTGCTGAAAATGTGTTTTCACTTCTTCAACAACCTGATTCGATAATCTCAAACGACTGTCGTACATAGTCAGTAGAATTCCTTCAATTGCTAACTCAGCATTCAAACGACTTTGAACGATCTTAATCGTATTCAATAATTTCCCTAAACCTTCCAATGCAAAATATTCACATTGTACCGGAATGATCACCGAATCCGCTGCGGTAAGCGCATTGATCGTTACAAGTCCAAGTGAAGGTGAGCAATCGATTATGATAAAATCATAATCAGCTCTGATTTTCTCCAGCACATCTTTCATTTTCCGTTCACGCTGCGACAGATTGATCATTTCAATCTCTGCACCTACAAGGTCAATATGTGATGGAAGCAGAAACAAATTCGGTGTTTCTGTTTTCAGGATAATATCTTTCGGATCAGCTTCATTGATGATACATTCGTAGATGCTGGTCTTTATTGTACGTGGATCGAATCCTACTCCGGAAGTAGCATTTGCTTGTGGATCGCTGTCAATCAATAATGTTTTATATTCCAACACGGCCAGACTTGCAGCAAGATTCATTGCTGTAGTGGTTTTTCCAACTCCGCCTTTTTGATTGGCAATTGCTATGATTTTTCCCATAGGATTTATTTTTGTTAATCAGATTTCTCTTGTTTCACCAACGGATAATAAGAATAATTCTTTTCCGCTTAGTTCAAATTTTGTTTTTGCTTCTTTTGCTTCAATTTTTATATGATCAAATGTATCGAAGTGCATACCGATCACTTTATCACAACGGATAAAATCAGATGCAATGACTGCATTATCGATTCCCATTGTGTAATTATTTCCTATTGGCAGAAATGTGTAATGCATTTTCTTGAAATCGCCAATGAGTTTCATGTCGAGGTGCAATGCAGTATCTCCGGCATAGTAGAAATTGAAATCTTCACTTTCTACCAGGAATCCCATAGCGTTTCCGCCATAAGAACCGTCAGGCAATGAACTTGAATGGACAGCATTCACACACTTGATTTTACCGAAATCAAAGATCCAGTGACCGCCGATATTCATGGCATGCGTATTTGTAATTCCGGCCTTTTTAACCCATTCAATGATCTCGAAATTGGAAACGACAATTGCATTTGTCTGTTTTGCAATTTCAATAAGATCAGCCACATGATCCCAATGTCCGTGAGTGACAAGGATATAATCAGCTTTTATCGACTTAACATCGATTGCGGCAGCCAATGGGTTTGGACGGATGAATGGGTCGAATAAAATTCTTTTCCCACTAATTTCAACTAAAAAGCAGGAATGACCGTAATAAGTTAATACCATAATTGTTACACAAAATGCAAAAATAAGCGATTTATCTGCTGATTTTGCCTTAAAGTTACAAACAATTATTAATGCTAAAACGGATGATCTCTATAGAGCTAACGCTATGATCTGTCCTCTATTTTCGATCAGCAAAAGTTGACAGCAATTAAAAGCAGAGGTGATATGGGTGTCTTCCATCTCTTTTCTAATATATCAATAGAAGTTTCGATATTTAACATTAATGCTTGATTTTTAAGACTATAAAGGTTATTTGCTCAATTAATTTGCAGGTTCCGGCAACCTTTCTCAAAATTAATCTGTTACGTTTTTTGCACATATAAATATTTTTCTATTTTTGTCACGTTCCATTTAAAACTAACCATATTAAGCTATATGTCAGAGCACAATAATCAACGGGAAGAGGTTTTTTCTAAATCAGTACGTGCCGGAAAACGGACTTACTTTTTTGATGTAAAAAGCACGAAAGCAAATGACTATTATCTTACGATCACGGAAAGCAAAAAACGTCTCGGAAATGATGGAACTCCTTTTTACGAAAAACACAAGATCTTTCTTTACCGTGAAGACTTCGAAAAATTTTTAGACGGAATGAATGAGGCTTTTGATAAAGTTCATTCAATGAAAGGGAATGAGCCTGTAAGTTACAATCATGACCATAGTAATTATAATGAGTCAGAAGATTCACCCGCACCGGATCAGAATACTACATCGTATAGTGATGTGAATTTTGATGACCTGGGTAAATAATACCTGGATTTTGACCGGGATTTTTAAATGATTTCTGGATTACATGGATTTGACCTGAATTTTTTACCGGGATTTATACCTGGATTTTTAAATGATTTCTGGATTACCTTGATTTTTTACATGGATTTTAAATATGATTTCTGGATTACCTGGATTCATTATATCCGGCAATTTTTTTACTTCACAATCCATTTCCCGGTAATCAATTAATCCATTAAATCCCGGTTAAATCCTGGTAAACTGCCCGCTAAACTTTTCCTTCAGAAATTCTCCCGTAACTGACTCTTTACATTTAGAAAGATCTTCAGGTGTTCCTTCGAAAATAATATGTCCACCGTTTTCGCCACCTTCAGGACCAAGGTCAATTGCCCAGTCTGCACACTTGATAACTTCTGAGTTGTGTTCGATCACAAGAATAGTATTGCCCTGATCAAGTAACATATCAAATGCCTTCAGCAATTTCTTGATGTCGTGAAAATGTAATCCTGTTGTAGGTTCATCAAATATGAATAGGGTATGAGTGTGGCTATTTCCCTTTTGTAAAAACGAGGCAAGTTTGATCCGTTGAGCTTCACCACCTGAAAGTGTACTGGATGATTGTCCGAGACGAACGTATCCGAGACCAACATCAGCCAGCGGTTTTAATTTGGCTGCGATCTTTGCATCGTTATTGAACGACTTGATCGGTGAACCAAAGAAATCGATTGCTTCATCAACGGTCATGTTCAATACATCAGCAATGTTCACTCCTTTGTATTCTACATCTAAGATCTCCTGCTTGAATCTCTTTCCATGACAACTTTCACAGACTAAATGAATATCGGCCATGAATTGCATTTCAATCGTTACTTCACCTTCACCTTCGCATACATCACAACGACCACCTTCAACATTGAAAGAGAAGTGACTTGGTTTATATTTTCTTGAACGTGATAGAGGCAGATCTGAAAACAATCCGCGGATCTCATCATAAGCTTTTACATAAGTAACAGGATTCGATCGAGATGATTTACCGATCGGATTCTGATCAACAAATTCAATAGCTGAGAGTTTATTGTAATCACCACTAATTTTATCGAACGCACCCGTTTGTTCACCAAAACCACCGTGGATTTTTTTAAGCGCCGGATAAATTACTTTTTTTACAAGCGAAGTTTTTCCGCTACCACTGACACCCGTTACAACTGTCATTACTCCAAGTGGAATTTAGTTGTAACGTTTTTCAGATTATTTTCACGGGCACCTTCGATCTTAAAAAAACTTGTTGAGATCCTTCTCTTATATGGAAGTGGAATGCTTTCGCGTCCACTTAAATATTTTCCTGTATGACCATGATTATCTTTCAGGATCTCTTCAAACGTTCCCTGAAAGATCAACTCACCACCATTGCGACCTGCATCCGGACCAATGTCGATCAGCTGATCCGCAGCTTTCATTATTTCTTCTTCATGCTCAACGATGATCAATGTATTTCCAACATCGCGCAATGATTTCAGAACTTTGATCAGCCGATGGGTGTCTTTTGGGTGCAGACCAATACTTGGTTCATCTAAAATGTACATAGAACCGACAAGACTACTTCCTAAAGAAGTTGCAAGGTTTATTCTTTGTGATTCTCCACCTGATAAGGTATTGGAAAGACGATTCATAGTCAGATAACCTAATCCGACATCGCTAAGAAATTGCAAACGATTTGTTATCTCTACTAAAATTCTTTTTGCAACAGTAGTTTCATAAGGATTCAATTCCAGTTGAGCAAAAAACTCACGGCTTCTTGTTACCGGCATTAGTACAACATCAGTAATTGATTTTCCACCGATCTTTACATAATTGGCATCGTGTCGTAATCTTGTTCCGCGACATTCCGGACAAATAGTTTTACCACGATAGCGTGATAGCATAACACGGTATTGAATCTTATAGGTTTGTGTTTCTACCCATTTGAAAAATTCTGAAAGCCCGCCAAAATAGGAATTGCCTGTCCAGAGTAATTGTCTTTCTTCCGGTGTAAGCTGATATATTGGACGGTGTATAGGAAAATCGAACTTGTATGCTTTTTTGATCAATGCATCATTCCATTCTTTCATTTTCTCTCCACGCCAGCAAACAATTGCATTCTCATAAACAGAAAGTGATTTATCAGGAATAACCAGGTCTTCATCAATTCCGATGATCGATCCGAAACCTTCGCAGCGCTTACATGCACCGAAAGGATTGTTAAAGCTGAACAGTTGAGTGCTTGGCTCTTCGAATGTCATTCCATCAGCTTCATATCTGTTGTTGAATGGAACTGCGAGATTTTTTTTATCGTCAGGAATAAGAATTGAACACTCACCGTGACCTTCAAAAAAAGCTGTCTGAACTGAATCGCTCATGCGCGATAAATTCGCTTCGTCGTCTGCTGCAGTCACACTTAATCTGTCGATTACGATCTGAATGGAAGATGCTACAGGTGCAAGAGGAACAGCAGGTTCATCCTGAACTTCAGTTTTCTTTTTCTTAGTAGGTTTTACTTTATCTTTTGCAACTGCACTTGAACTACTGATACTTTTTAAAAGTTTTTCGTGTTCTTTATTTAAAAGGTCTTCAATTTTATAAATAACTTCAGCAATACTGACACGAACAAAACCTTTTTGAATAAGTATATTCAGATCCTCTTCAAGAGTTCTGCCGGGATGTAAATAGAGTGGAGCAAGAATGAAAATTTTTGTTCCTTCAGCTAATGTTTGAATGTACTTTACGACATCTTCTACAGTTTGCCTTTTTACAACAGTTCCGGAAACAGGAGATATCGTTCTTCCCACTCGTGCAAAAAGTAATTTCAGGTAATCATAAATTTCAGTAGATGTTCCGACTGTGGAACGTGGATTCCTTGTATTTACTTTTTGTTCGATTGCAACAGCAGGTGAAATACCTTTTATGTAATCGACATCAGGCTTGTCCATTCTGCCGATAAACTGGCGGGCATAGCTACTCAGACTTTCAACATATCGCCGTTGTCCTTCAGCATAAAGTGTATCAAATGCCAATGAAGATTTCCCTGAACCTGATAAGCCTGTAATGACGATGAATTTATTTCTTGGAATAGCAACGTCTATATTTTTTAAATTATGTACCCGCGCACCTTTGATAATAATGAATTTGCGGGCATCTAATTGATCGATTTTTTGCATAGAATAATGAGAATCTGCAAAGATAAGGGAAATTGAATTCGTATTTCGATTTCGGATTTCGGATTGAGTGTTAACACAATCCGAATTCCGAAATCCGCATTCCGAAATAGTTGACAAAATGCGGTAATTAGTGGTTTTTGGTTAAAAAGTCGTTTACCTGTTGAAAACTGAAAGCTATCCGGTAAGATTTCTTAAACTTTTTCTTGCTTTTGTCGATTACAGTATATATATTTGTTCTATAGCGTTAAGTACACACGTCAAAGCGAGCCATCACATATACATCACATTTTTTAAAACCAGGAGGAAAAACATAGCTAAAAATCTACTTTAAGAATTTAATCTAATTAAAGCAGAACAGCTATGGCAAAACTCACAGTGATGGACGATAAGGACCTTGTGCGTCTTTATCAAAATGGAAACCAACAAGCAATTACTGAATTAGTCAACCGTTATAAACAACGGATTTTCTCGACTATTTATTTCCTGGTTAAGAATCAGGAAATGGCTGAAGATCTATTTCAAGAGACCTTCATCAAAATTATCTCAAGTTTAAGGAAGAATCATTATAGTGAACAAGGTAAGTTTTTACCATGGGCGCTGCGAATTGCTCACAATCTGGTGATCGATCATTTCAGAAAAGTGAAACTCATGCCTATGCAGCATGATACTGAAGAATTCAGTATGTTCGATATAATTCCTGCTAATAGCAGAAATGCCGTTGAACAGATGATCTACGATGAGAAAATCGCAATGGTCAGGGGCCTTTTAGACAAGCTTCCACATGAACAAAGAGAAGTAGTGATTCTACGTCATTATGCAGGATTGTCTTTCAAAGAAATCTCTAAAATGTTGGATATCAACATTAATACTGCCCTTGGAAGAATGCATTATGCCATTTTAAAAATGCGTGAAATGGTAGAATCGAGTCCTGTATCGTTAAAAGATTAAAAAAAGTTTGTCAGTATAAAATAAGCCGGAATCGGTAGCGTTCTAGCTGTATCTAAAAGATATAGCATGATAAAAACTACTACTTATTCAGACTTAATTAACTATGCATACAATGAGAATGGTCTCATTGATGGAGATCGCACGCAACGTGCTATTGACGGAGATCCGAATTTGAAAAGTGAATATGACGAAATCTATAAAGTCATCAATACTTTAGATTCAGTTCAAGCTCCGCAGGTCCCTGACAGATGCATTGAAAAGATTCTTCTGTTCTGCTAAATCGGAAGTAAATAAAAAAGCCAGCTTGTCATTGACGAGCTGGCTTTTTTGTCTCTCTAACCTTTTTCTGTTGTCAATGCATAGGCACGTGCGTTTTTGAATTATGAGTACAATGTATGTCCGCACCGGTGCCATATCAATTTTTTTAGCCCATTATCTTACATTCAATGGTGAAGGTTAGGTAGAACATGGTAAATAACCTTCTCTCCTCATTTCAGCCTTGTTTTCTTTAATGATTTGTTTGATGCTTATTAAACAAGAACATTATGTAATTAAGAAAATACTTAAAGAATAGTACCTTTGACCGCATGACCAAAAAGGAACTTTTCAAAAACGTCATCGAGTATTTTGAAAGGGAAATGCCGGTAGCGGAAACAGAGTTGCAGTATAAAGATCCGTATCAATTATTGGTTGCGGTAATTCTATCTGCTCAGTGCACCGATAAACGTGTGAATGAAACAACGCCGGCTTTGTTTAATAAATTTCCTAATGCAAAAGCAATGGCTTTGGCATTGCCGGAAGATATTCTGCCTTTTATAAAAAGTATCAGTTATCCGAATAATAAAGCAAAGCATCTTGCAGGAATGGCAAAAATGCTGGTGAATGACTTTAAAAATGTTGTTCCATCGGATATTGATGATTTGCAAAAATTACCCGGAGTCGGAAGGAAAACAGCCAATGTTATCGCATCAGTAGTGTTTGATAAAGCTGCTATGGCTGTTGATACGCATGTATTTCGTGTGTCGGCCAGAATCGGTTTAACTACCAATGCAAAGACACCCTTGCAAACTGAAATGCAGCTGATCAAATATATTCCAGAATCGAAAATTGCCAGAGCTCATCATTGGTTAATTCTTCATGGCAGATATGTTTGTATAGCAAGAAAACCAAAATGTGAAATTTGTGGCTTAACGGAATTTTGTAAATACTTTCAGAAGAATTTGAGGAATAGTCGTAAATTTGTGGCTGCAGCACGTGAATGATAATTTTAAAATATAAATAGTTTAAAACATAAAATATAAATCAATTATGATCAGATCAGCAACAGCAAACTGGAAAGGAACCGGTAAAGAAGGTAAAGGTACAATGTCGTCGGCAAGTAAAGTGCTTGACAATGCACAGTACTCTTATGGTACTCGTTTTGAAAATGGTATCGGAACTAATCCGGAGGAACTGGTAGGAGCAGCTCATGCAGGATGTTTCTCAATGAAATTAAGTTTCGTTTTAACTGCAGCGAATTTTCCACCGGAGAATATTGACACAAAGTGCGACATCACATTTGAAGGTGGAGTAGTTTCTAAATCTGCATTGCATGTAACAGCAAAAGTACCGGGAATCACAAATGAAAAATTTCAGGAGTTAGCAGCAGATGCAAAAGCAAATTGCCCTATTTCGAAGTTGTTGAATACAGAGATAACTTTGGAGGCAGTACTTGCTTAAAAAGTAAAACACAAAGAACACAAGTTCACAAAAGCCCACGGAATTCCGTGATCTTATTGTGATCTTGTGTTCTCAGTGTTTTATTTTTTTCTTCAAACTTTATTCTTCTTTTTTTCTTTTCCTAAAAAACCTTCTTAAACTTCAACCGCCCCAGATCATAATTCGTAACATTAGTAGTACTATCCAACTGCTTCTGATGATCGTGCCAAAATCCTTCGCGTAAAGTATTATAATGCGTAGCAGATGCTATCCAATGTCCGAATGGAAAATTACTGTAGAGTTCAAATGTTCCGTCTTTCTTTGAAACAGTGCTCACTATTTTAGTCCAGTCTTTACTCCAGCCCATTATGATTGCACCTTCAATTGGTTTATCATTTTCATCAAGAATAGTTCCCAGGATCCTGTGATCTTTATAATTTGAGAGATTGTAGTAATTATCAAGCTTTATACAATGATCTTTTAACTTCATAGGTTTATATTCCTTGAAAATTTTTGCAACCGGTTTTGGTGTACCATAGATCATACTGCCTTTGTCAGTGGTAGTACTGCCATGCCAATTGACGACACCCATATAATCAGCATGATAGGATCCCCAGGTAACATCCTTGTACTGCCACCAGGAATATCCAATGCCACCACAATTACAAACTTGTTCCAATGTCTTTTTAGCGAACAGACTCTGATCTTCGTACTTAATAGTATCATTGTTTGAAGGGAAGGAAGTTTCACCGATGATCCAGGGTTTTTCAACATATTTTCCATACCAATAGACTTCATTCATGACTTGATTTGGTTCATATTCATATGGATGAAAAGATAAAAAATCTACGTTCAGAATATTGGGATCCCATTCAAAGACCTCGCGAATTCCTGTTAATCCAATTGTAGTTAACTGATGCGGAGCATACTTGCGGATAAAATTCTGCCACTGTTTTGTGATCTTGAATATTTCGGGTTTTGTTCTTTCTATTTTATGAAAGTAGAGTGGCTCATTGAACAGATCATAAGCCATAATAGTGGGTTCCTTTTTAAAGTGAGTCATTACTTTTTCAAGAAATAGTTTAGGCCCGCGGGCATCTTCCTGAAGTTTCACCAGAAAAATTATTTTCAGTCCGGCATTCTTTGCAAGTTCAACAAGTTCATCAACCGCTTTTAAATATTTAACATACGTAATACCATCTTTAAAAGTGATCCGTGTACTATCAGTTTTATTGAAAATTGTATTGATATAAAACCATTCATTCACACCCGGTTCTCTTTTTACTTCACCAATGTTTGCAAACCTGACAGTATTAAAACCCATTTGCTTTATCATTTCAAGATCAGCTTTAAGGGTCTTTAAACTTGAATCTTTATCCAATAATTCCCGAATAGCCATAGGACCATATTCAGGATAAGGGCTTGGCCAGAATTCTTTACTGTCAGTCCTGAGTGCGACCATATAGTTAATTGCAATCGGGTAGAAGGGTTTTTCGTTTAAATGAAAAGATCCGTTTTCTAATGAAACGAAGTTGGGGTCTTTTTGAAGTTTATCATCTGACAGAAGAATAAATGAAATCAACAGAAATCCTCCGGCAGCAATAATTGAATAAAACTTCTTCATAAAATTTCTTGTTCAGTTTAATGACTGCAAAGGTCGGGTTATTTTTTAATTTTTAATGTTACTTTCCAATACAAAACTTCGAAAATATATTCTCCAACAAATCATCAGTCGTAATAGCTCCTGTGATCAACCCTAGATGATGCAAAGCCATCCTCAGATCACCCGCAATGAAATCATTTGTTACTTTTTGTTCCAGACCATTGTAGACTCTGGTTAGTGAGTTTGCTGTTTCGCGGAGTTCCTGGATGTGGCGGATGTTGGTGACGATGGCTGTGTTGTGTAAATTCTTTCCGGAGTTTACAAAGGAGAGCAGGAGCGAAGTAATACTTTCAATGTTGGTCTTTTCTTTTGCAGAAATAAAAGTGATGTTTTCGAAATCGCCGAACTCATTTTGAATTTCTGTACTGTTTTCTTTATCTGCTTTATTTCCTATTGGATATAATCTGATTTCCGTTTGAAGATCTTTTCGGATCGCATCAAGTTCTATTCGCAAATCACCGGCTCCGGTTTCGTGGAGATCGAAAAGATATAATACTACCGGACTCTGTTTCATTTTTTCAAATGTTTTAGAAACTCCAATGCTTTCTATTGCATCTTTTGTTTCTCTGATACCGGCAGTATCGATAAAGCGGAATTTAATTCCACCTAAGGTAATTTCTTCTTCAATCGTATCGCGTGTTGTTCCGGCAATCTCGCTGACGATTGCACGCTCTTCATTCAGCAAGGCATTCAGCAATGTTGATTTTCCTACATTTGGTTTTCCTGCAATAACAACAGGAATTCCTGTACGGATCACATTGCCGAGATCAAATGACTCTATTAACCTTGAAATATATTTTTGTAAACGATTGATGGTCTTCTTCAGATCATCACGATTTGCAAATTCAACATCTTCTTCAGCAAAATCGAGTTCGAGTTCTATCAATGAAGCAAAATGAATCAGCTCCTGACGAAGCATGGTGATCTCCGCTGAAAATCCACCACGCATTTGTTCGAGTGCCAGCTTATGTGAACCTGACGAATCGGATGCAATCAGATCAGCGACAGCTTCGGCCTGAGAAAGATCCAGCTTGCGATTCAGAAAAGCACGCATAGTAAACTCTCCGGGCTCAGC
The DNA here is from genome assembly GCA_016711505.1 of Bacteroidota bacterium. Classification (NCBI taxonomy): domain Bacteria; kingdom Pseudomonadati; phylum Bacteroidota; species Bacteroidota bacterium. The sequence continues at coordinate 145,960 of JADJSV010000001.1, forward strand.
ATAACGAGCGCCATTCAAATGACAAATGTTCAGGATCTGCTGCTGAATGTAAACCGAACCATGACAAGAGATCTCCACAGTATTTTCGCCGGTGTAAGAATGCGGTCCTTTGAAAACAGATATCAATACTTCATCGATCATTTCCGCACCCTTTTTAATAACTCCAAAGTGCAGAGTATGTGTATCAACTTGTGTTAACCTTACTCCCTTTTTCCTGGCCACAAAAAATGAATCTGCAATCCTGATTGCATCTGTTCCCGATAACCTGATCACAGCTATAGCACCCATCCCGGGAGGAGTGGCCAATGCTGTGATAGTTTCTGTGGTTGGATTCATCTTTGGGTTTGCAGGTTTAAGGTTTACAGGTTTCAGGTTTACTTCGATTATGGAGTTCGACTTTGATATGGACTTGATCGATCTGGTTTTTAAGCTGAGATACCTTACCAAAACTACTCTTAATTTGTTAATTTAAAAAATGCAAATATACGATTGATTTACACTGTTTTAAGTAATCTGAAAGAAGTTATACATCACATGGAATTGAAGAGTTAGCTTCTTGCTTATAATTGCAACTGCAACCTGAAAACCTGCAAACCTGAAACTTTGCTGGTTGCAGGTTGCATGAAATTTTCCCCCAATCGCCAACCTTAAACTAAAATACTCTATTTTCGCCCCTCTACTAAAAAAATACAGAAAATGAGTGTACTGGTTAACAAAAACAGCAAAATTATAGTTCAGGGATTTACGGGTAGTGAAGGGACATTTCACGCTACGCAGATGATAGAGTATGGAACTCAGGTAGTTGGAGGAGTTACGCCCGGTAAAGGTGGTACAAAACACCTTGATCGTCCTGTTTTCAATACTGTTGCTGATGCTGTTAAAAGTACCGGTGCAAATGTTTCTATCGTTTTCGTTCCTCCGGCATTTGCTGCAGACGCAATCATGGAAGCAGCTGAAGCAGGAATTGAATTGATCATCACTATCACGGAAGGAATTCCTGTGAAAGATATGATCATGGTGAAGGAATATCTTGCCGGAAAAAAAGCCCGTTTGATCGGACCAAATTGTCCGGGAGTAATTACTGCTGACGAATGTAAAGTTGGTATCATGCCCGGATTCGTTTTCAAAAAAGGACGTATCGGTATTGTGTCTAAATCCGGTACCCTTACATATGAAGCAGCTGATCAGGTTGTGAAAGCAGGATTAGGAATTTCTACAGCCATTGGTATTGGTGGTGATCCAATAATTGGAACAACAACTAAAGAAGCTGTGGAACTTTTCATGAACGATAAAGATACTGATGGCATCATCATGATCGGTGAGATCGGCGGAAGTCTGGAAGCAGAAGCTGCTCGCTGGATAAAAGCAAATGGTACAAAACCTGTTGTAGGTTTCATCGCCGGACAAACTGCTCCTGCAGGTCGTCGTATGGGTCACGCCGGTGCAATCGTTGGTGGTGCTGATGATACTGCTGCAGCAAAAATGAAGATCATGCGCGAATGCGGAATCACCGTTGTAGATTCTCCTGCTGTTATCGGTTTGACGATGGCGGAAGTTCTTAGTGCAGTGGCTTCTAAATAAATTCAAAAGAAATTAAAAAGAAAAAGCAAGAAAAGCAAAGCAAAAAAGAAAAGTGAAAAGTGAAAAGTGAAAAGTGAAAAGTGAAAAAAAAAGGGTTTAACGTGTAATTTACACATTAAACCCTTTTTTATTTTAGGCTATTTTAATAACACCTGAATTTTTCACTTTTCACTTTACGTTATTTAAAGTCTCCTACCTGCACAATAGTAATCTCCGCCGGAATGATCCATTTTTTCATTGCATCATTTACACGTGTCGTATTTAACTGAGCAACTGTTTTGTCAAAGGCATCATCAAATGCCATTGTACGGTTCAGAAATAGGTAATCTGATAATCTGTTTACAAGATACCCATCATCTGAGCGGTTTTTCTCACGGCTCTGAATGAATCCTGAAATAGCATCTTTCAACTCAGCATCAGTGAAGCCGTCTTTGATCATCTTCGCAAGTTCTTCCTGATAAGCTGAAATTAATTTGGCAGAATTTTCCGGATTGTAAATTGCATACGAACCAAACTCTCCACTTTGATCAAGTGCCGAAGCTCTTAGCCAGGAACCAACACCATAACTTAGTCCATCTTTCTGTCTGATGCGTGTTGCAAGACGGGAATTTAAAAATCCGCCGCCTAACATATAGTTACCTAATATCAATGCCGGATATTCTCCATTATCATCTTTCAACGTCAGATTTAAACGTGCAGACATAGTTGCATTTTTCTTGTCAGGAGTAATGATCTTATCGTTCTGTGCTGTTGCCTTTGCATAATTATCGGCAGCGCGTGTATATTTTTCAGGAGAAGTCCATTTGTCAAGAATTGAATTCAAAGAAGCAAGAACTTTTGTTTCATCAAATTCACCTACAACAGCTACTGTAGCGTTTGCACTATTATAAAAATCAGTATACATTTTCTTCAGATCTTCTATTGTCATTTTTTTAACAGCAGCAGTCATTTCATCAAATGTTGAAGTGTAACGGAAATCTGATTTTGGATACACTCTTGTAAGCTGATCAATTCTCAGAAATGCAATTGCTTGCGGATCGCTTTTCTGCTGATCAATTCCGGCAAGGATCTCTTCACGCATTTTTTCAAACTCTGCTTTCGGAAATGAAGGTTCGCGTAGAATTTGTTTTACAATTGTCATTACAGGAACAAGGTTATCTCTTGTTGTACTGATATCAATATTTACAACCTGACCATTACTGGAAATACCAACTTCAGCTTTCATTTTTGCAAGGGTATCGTTGATCTGTTCTTCAGAAAGATTTTTTGTTCCTTTCATCAGCATTGCTGCAGTAGCGTCAATGAAATCACCTCTGTTCTCCAGACTTTTTTCACTACCAATTCGTAGTGATAATTTCATTTTTACAAGATTTCCACGGGTTGTTTTGTTTAGCAAAGCATATTTTCCACCCTCGGTTAATTCTCCGCGGTGAGTTCTTTTTTCAATATTTGCAGGAGTAGCATCGAATGCTTCTGCTGCTGCTTCAATTGCTTTTCCTTTGTAATTCTTATACGTTTCTTTCAGATCAGGCGAAGGTGGAACAATTGTTCTTGAAGGATCTTTTTCAGGAATAAACAAACCTGTTGTCCGGTTTGATGGTTTAAAATAATCAAGCGCAGCACGGTTTACATCTGCCAGTTGGATATTTTCAATGCGATCACGATAAAGAAAAATTAATCTCCAGTCACCTGAAGCGATAAATTCACTGATGAATGTTCCTACTAATTCACTCTTGCTGAATGCCAGTTCAAAATCACGAAGTAAAGAAGTTCTTGCACGATCCAATTCTTCCTGAGTAATAGGATTGCTTTTTAAGTTATCAAGTAAATTCAGCATAGTTTTCTGTACTGAATCAATTGATTTTTCTTTCAGGATCTCAGTGTCAAAATAAATATAACCCGGATCTTTCAAAGGAAATACCTGTGCATATACTGAAGATGCAAGTTTAGTTTCAACCAATGCTTTATAAAGACGACCGGAAGGTTCGTTAGTAAGTACATGACTTAAGATTTCAATAGCAATATAATCTGGGTGTGAAGCTGAAGGAATGTGATACCCTGCAGAGGCAGCCTGAATATCACCTACACGGCGAAGAATTACCTGACGTTCCCCGTCTTGCGGCGGCTCTACTGTATATGGCTCTTGTAATTTTCTTGCAGGACGCGGAATACTTCCAAAGTATTTTGTGATCAATGCAAGAGCTTTTGATTCATCAATTTTACCTGTTACCATTAATACGGCATTATCAGGCTGATAAAATTTTCTGTAAAAGGCCTGTAAATTTTCTATAGGAACTTTTTCAATATCTTCTTTGGAACCAATAGTTGATTTACCGTAGTTGTGCCAGATGTATGCAGCTGACATTACTCTTTCCTGCAATATAGAGGTAGGATAATTTTCACCGCTTTCAAATTCATTTCTTACCACAGAAAATTCTGATTCAAGATCTTTTTTTGCAACAAATGAATTCACCATTCGATCTGCTTCCAGAGATAATGCCCAATTGAGATTTTCTTCTGTTGCAGAAAACGTTTCAAAATAATTTGTCCGGTCATACCAAGTGGTTCCGTTGGGACTCGCTCCATGTGAAGAAAGCTCCTGTGGAATATTCGGATGGTTAGTGGAACCTTTGAACAACATATGTTCAAGTAAATGTGCCATTCCGGTTTCACCATATCCTTCCATTCTGGAGCCTACCAGATAAGTGATATTTACTGTTGCAGTTGATTTTGTCTGATCAGGAAAGAGTAGAATCCGAAGACCATTTGGCAATTCGTATTCTGTGATCCCTTCAACAGATGCATTTTTTTTCGGCTGTATTTGTTGCCCGTAAACATTCAACAGCAAGCAAATTAATAGCCCCGGTAATAATAGTTTTTTCATAGATGATTTTATTGAATTTATTTCTGAGGCGATAAATGTATGAAAAAGGAGTTAATAGATATTAGAAGTTAATTATTAATGAGTTAATCATCTGGCTGATTGACTGAGTTTTATAAAATTTGTGATTTATTCATCAAATCTTTCTATTTTGCGTCCAATAAAATCATCGAACTGTGGAAAAACTTTTATCCGGAAAAACTGCTCTTATTACCGGAGCTTCAAAAGGTATTGGTCGTGGCATTGCAATTAAACTTGCTGAACAAGGAGCCAATGTTGCATTTACTTATTTGTCATCTGTTGAAAGAGGGCAGGCATTGGAAAATGAACTTGCTGTTTTTGGAATTAAAGCAAAAGGTTACCGTTCTGATGCAGCTGATTTTAAAGCGGCTGATGAACTTATAAATGAAGTGGTAAAAGAATTCGGTACTCTTGATATTGTAATTAATAATGCCGGAATCACACGCGATGGACTTCTGATGAGAATGACAGAAGAAAATTTTAATGAAGTGGTCCGCACAAATTTAAATTCGGTTTTCAATATCACAAAAGCATGTCAGCGTCCGATGCTGAAGCAACGCAGCGGTTCAATAATAAACATAAGTAGTGTAGTAGGAGTGAAAGGAAATGCAGGACAGGCAAATTATGCTGCTTCTAAAGCGGGGATCATCGGATTTACGAAGTCAGTCGCATTAGAATTAGGAAGCAGAAGTATCCGTTGCAATGCAATTGCTCCCGGATTTATCGAAACGGAAATGACAGATGTTTTACCTGCAGAAACTGTTAAACAATGGCGCGAAGCTATTCCATTGAAACGCGGTGGAACTCCCGAAGATGTTGCAAATGCAGTGTTATTCCTCGCTTCTGATTTGTCTACATATATTACCGGCCAGGTATTGAATGTTGATGGTGGAATGTTGACATAATCGATCTGCTTCAAAATTCAAAATTTATACGAATGCAATTTATAAGGCGTCATCTTCCTGCTTTCATAATACTTTTAATTACAGGCGCTTTACTTTTATATTTTTCATATAAGAATGAATATTCAGAAGGTGGTCCTGATAATGTCTGGCATTACTATTTCTCCCGCTATGCTGTTTCGTACCCTGAATTTTTCCTGCATCATTGGGGAAAACCATTTTTTATTTTATTAAGCACCTCTTTTGCGCAATTTGGATTTTATGGATTACAGATATTTAATATTGTAGTTGGTTTAACTGCTGCAATTGTAACTTATAAATTCTGTGAAAAACTCAACCTGAAATTCAATTGGCTTTCCATTATTCTGCTACTTTTTACTCCATTGTATTTCGCAATGGTTCAGAGTGGAATGACAGAGCCTTTGATGAGTCTTGTATTGATTGCTTCAATGTATTTATTGTATGAACAAAAATTTCTTGCAGGCGCGATTCTTATGTCGTTTTCTCTTTATACCAGAACGGAAGGATCATTTCTGACCTTGTATGTTTTGTTCTATTTACTTTTTATTGGAAAATGGAAATACATACCGTTTCTCGGAGTTGGATTTATCGTCTACTCACTTGCAGGTAAATTTTCCGGACATGATTTTTTATGGTTTTTTACTGAGAACCCATATAAGGTTGTGAGTCCATATGGTCATGGGCAGTGGATGGACATGTTGAACAGATATAATACAATCTGGGGAAGTCCGCAATTGATCGTTTTACTGATAAGTATTCTCGCCTTACTTTTTACTGTTTAAGTTCTTTCACAACTTTTAACAGAAAACAACTTACTCCGGAATTTAAAATTCTTTTTCTGATTTTTATTCCGGCATTCCTGTTTTTAGTATTCCATGTTGTTGCCTGGAAATTTGGAATGTTTGCTTCACTTGGTTTGGAAAGAGTTCTGGTATCGGTATCACCTTTTTGGGTAGTTATATGTTGTTATGGAATTAATAAATTGTTGATTGAGAAACTTTCAAAAAAGTATTCTCTACCTTTAGTTTTAATATTTTTATTTTTCGTAGTCAGGTCAACTTTTGAAATTTATAAGTATCCACTGAAAGCAAGTTATGATGCAAAAGTTGAATTGGTAGCAGCGAAGTGGTTTAAAGAAAATTATTCTCAGGATTGTATAATTTATTATGCGCATCCCGGAATCGTATTCAATACAGACAGGAATCCATTTGATAAAGAAAAAAATATTGAACAATTTGATCTTAATGTAGAAAAAATGGAAGTAAAGTCACTGCCAACTTATATCTTCTGGGATAGTCAGTTTTCTGAATCAGCATGTAGGTTAAAACTAAACGATTTGTTAAATTCTCCTAAAGTTCGATTGATTCATCCATTATTTGAAGATTCAGGCTTTAAATTATATGTTTTTGAATTAGTAAAGTAGTCCCAAAACTGTAAATTATCTATATTCGCTTCCATTAATTCTGTCCTGGAATTTTATGGTTCCACTCTTACAGAATATCTGTGTCAAAAAAATCAATCAATAATAATATGAAGAAATCAATCTTATTTCTGTTTGCATTATCAATTTTCATTTCCGCAAAGGGTGACTGGCTGACACCGGAATCTTTATGGAAACTGGGAAGAGTTAATGATGCACAAATTTCACCTGACGGAAACAGTGTCGTTTACAACATCAGAAATTTTGATGTTCAGAAAAACAAAGGAAATTCTGATCTATGGTTGTACGACTTTAAAACCAAATCTGTAAAAGCGATTGCAGCTGATTCAATAAACGAAACATCACCACGCTGGAGTAGTGACAGTAAAAGAATATTCTATTTGAGTGATGGTGGAAGTAGTCAGATCTGGAGTATGAATTCTGATGGAAGTGATAAAAAACAAGTCAGTCAAACTGAAAACGATATCAGCAATTTTGGATTTTCAAGTAACGGAAGTACCGTCTGGATGACAATGGATGTTCAACTCGATAAATTTCTTGGTAAAGATAAATATCCGGATCTTCCAAAAACAACAGGAAAAGTTTATGATGACCTGATGATGCGTCACTGGGATTCATGGGCGGATGGGAAATACAGTCATATTTTTGTCTCTTCCGTTGTGAATAATGTGATCGGCTCGCCAACAGATATTCTGAAAGATGAACATTATGATTCTCCAATGAAACCAAATGGCGGTGATGAAGAAATTGCTGTAAGTCCTGATGGAAAATGGATCGCTTATACATGCAAAAAATTAAGTGGCCGTGAGTATGCCATGACAACAAACTCAGATATCTATTTGTATGAAATTGATACAAAGAAAACAACGATTCTTTCCAAAGATAATTCCGGATACGACAAAGCTCCGGCTTTTTCTGCTGATGGAAAATCAATCGCATGGATCTCCTGGGATGAACCGAATAACGAAGCTTCCAAGCAACGCCTGATGATCTATGACATTGCAACTCAGACAAAGAAAGACATAACATCTGATTTCGATTTCAATGTAGAAGCTGTTAAATGGTCTGCTTCCGGAAATCGCGTTTATTTCATTTCAGATATTGCAGCTACTGACCAGATCTTCTATTATGATGTTGCCAATAAGTCAAAAGTAAATTCTATTCTTCAGTTAACGAAAGACACAGCTGATTATACAGGATATTCCCTTGCACTTGGTTCAAATGGAAAAGATAAAATTGTTGCAACAAGAATGTCAATTTCAGAACCGGTTGAAGTTTTCACAATTGATGAGAAGTCAGGGAAATCCGAACAGATTACTTTTACAAATAAAGAGATCCTGAAATCTTATACTCTTGGCAAAGTTGAGAAGCGAATGATCAAAGCAACTGATGGTAAAGAGATCCTTACATGGGTGATCTATCCTCCGAATTTTGATCCGACGAAAAAATATCCCACACTATTGTATTGTCAGGGTGGACCGCAGTCAACAGTAAGTCAGTTCTTCTCATACAGATGGAATTTCCAGTTAATGGCTGCGAATCAATATATCGTAGTCGCTCCTTGCAGAAGAGGTATGCCTGGATTTGGTCGTAAGTGGAATGATCAGATCAGCAAAGACTGGGGTGGACAACCGATGAATGATCTTTTGAGTGCAATTGATTCTGTTTCTAAAGAACCTTTTGTAAATAAGAACAGACTAGGTGCAGTTGGAGCGAGCTATGGCGGGTATTCTGTTTTCTGGCTGGAAGGAAATCACAGCAAAAGATTCAAAGCATTTATCTCTCATTGCGGTGTCTATAATCTTGAGAGTATGATGGCTACTGAAGAGTTATTCTTTAATAATTACGAAATGGACGGCGCATTCTGGAGAACTCCAAAACCAATCAGCTACGATAAATTCTCGCCACATCGTTTTGCACAAAACTGGGATACTCCCATACTGATCATTTCTAATGAAAGAGACTATCGTGTTCCATATACTCAAGGACTGGAAGCATATTCTGCTGCACGTATGAAAAGCATCCCTGCACGATTCCTGAGTTTCCCTGATGAAGGGCATTGGGTATTAAAACCACAAAATAGCATCATGTGGCAGCGTGAATTTTTCGACTGGCTTGATAAGTACTTGAAACACTAGAATTAAATTCGATTTGCTAAAAGGGCTGCAAAGGTAATGATTAAGTAAAAAATCATATTTTTGCAGCCCTTATTATATTATTGTCCGGGTGGCGAAATTGGCAGACGCACCACTTTGAGGGGGTGGCGGGAAACCGTGTGAGTTCGAATCTCATCCCGGACACTTTACAGTTTGAGTGTGTGGTGTGAAGTGTGGGAAGTAACAAACGATATTCCGCACTTTACTCTTTATACTTTCTTTTAAATTTGAAGTGTCTTCAAACTCAAACTGTCTTGCGGATACTTGCCATAATCATGTAAAGTTGTAGTAAGGTCAAATTGTTGTTTCACATTCCACACTCAAACTGACTCTCCAGCCGTTTTTAACATTTTTCCCATATTTCTTACAGTCGTAAGAGAAAGATCATCTCTCACTCAACAAAATAATTTTAGCAAGCTATAAATCTGTAGAAAAACCACAGATTTATGTCTTCAAGAAAAACCATTTTAGTTATTCTCCTTGTCATTATTAATGTAATGGCAGCTTTATATACAAAGGCATCGATAAATCCGATGAACAGTGCTCAGATAAGTACTGTAAATGCAGGAACGATTCATGGTCCGGCTGCTGTTTGTACGAATCAGTCAACAGTAGTCTACTTTGTTGATGCAATTCCCGGAGTAATCAATTACGCATGGACATTACCAGCCGGGGCGACAGTTGTTTCCGGTCAAGGGACTTCATCAATTACAATTGATTTCGGATCAACCTTTGGCGATATTTGTGTCGCTGCTGATGATGGTACCGGATTCGGTTCTCCATCTTGCCTTGCAACTTATTATGCGCCATCAAAACCATTTGCACCGGATACGATCTATGGCCAGATCAATACTGTTTGTCCCGGTCAGACTTTAACTTACAGCATCGAAGAAGATTCAATTGCTCAGGATTACAACTGGATTATTCCATCGCACATGTCAATTGTTTCCGGTGAGAATACTTCTACTATACAGGTATTAGTTGACACTGGATTTGTCTGGGGTTATTTACGAGCTTCTAAATCGAATTGCAGAGGTATTTCTGCCCAATATGTAATTGGAGTATATTCTGCACCGGCAAAACCGGGATCAGTTACCGGAGCAGCCGTTGGAGCATGTTCAAATGGAACTTATACCTATTCATTTGCACCGGTACCGGGCGCAACTTCTTATACATGGTATGCACCGCAAGGATGTGTTATTGCTTCTCCTGCGAGTTCAGGAAATCCATTAACAACATCAGCATCGACAGTTGAAATTACGTTTCCGTCAAACTTTGTTTACGGTACTCTTTACATTACATCCAACAGTGGTTGTAATTCAAGTGAACTTCGTGAAATGCAAGTTCGATCGCTTCCTCAAAAACCGGGCGCTATCAGCGGACCGTTTTATGGAGTTTGTCAATCGAATAGTGTTATGTACAGAATCGATTCTGTTGCAGGCGCAACTTCTTACAACTGGAATTTTAACAGCAGCTATGTTGTTGTTCATGGAAACGGTAACGATACTATCACAGTTGACTTCTTACCCGGATTTGATCATGCAACTTTGTGTCTGACTGCAGACAATGCTTGCGGAAGTAGTATAGCACGGTGCGGAGTTGTATTTGCTCGTCCGCAACTTTGTCACGAAATCGAAGGACCAACAGGAGCATGTAATTCCATTCCTTCAACAAGTATAGCATTTTATCAGGTCGATTCATTATATGGTGCATCCAATTATGTCTGGAATGTTCCACCGGGAGCGACAATCATTGCCGGACAGGGCACAACTGAGATCACGGTTGATTATATGGGTGCGTCGAGTGGTAATGTTTCTGTAACTGCAGAAAATTCATGCGGTATCAGCCCTGAAAGAAATTTAAGTATCGTGGTCAATCCATGTAGGATCAATAGTAGTGGAGAAGTTGTCTATAAAACAGAATTCACTGCTTTCCCAAATCCGGCAACTACTGAATTTACGATTCGCTTTGAATCACTAAAAAATACTGATTACACAATTCGTATCCTGGATATAACAGGAAGAGTTGTTGTATCAAGAAACCGTTACGCAAGTTCCGGTACCAACAATGAAATTTTCAATGTATCAGATCTGCCGCGCGGAATTTATCTGGCGGAGTTAGATCTGGATAACGACAAACAATTTATAAAAGTCGTTGTGAAATAAAGACAGGTTTTTTTGGTTAGACGAGGAGCCCCGTTTGGTAATACCAGCGGGGTTTTCTTTGACCTGGATTCTCGGATGTATGGATTAATGGGATTGACTTTAGACTTGTCAAAGTCAGAAGTAAGGTTTTTGTATCAAGTCTAATTTTTTTCAGGCTAGTTCTATCACTTTGAAACGCATACCTTTTTAGTCATAGATCTTTCATCTATGGTAAGGTTGACAAAGTATATTCCTGATGAAAGTTTATCTGTGTTAATCGAAAATGAATTTCCTGCCGACAAATTTATTTTTTCGGAAAAAATTATTTTTCCACTGATATCTGAAACTGAATAGGCCAATTTTCTTGACTGAAGGAAATTTATTTCAATATTTAATTCCTCGCTAGCAGGATTTGGAAAAATTCTCAAATGTGGTGCTTCACTTTTTGAAATTAATGTGGATCCGCAATCGATGTGAAAGTTTGGACCGCCTGATGCTACAAGATTTGAATTAACATGGGGAAATGTCTGTGCAGTCGTCAGAAGAGGTAAAGACAATTGTGGCAAGCTCGTAAAGGTGAATCCTGAGTCACTCTGTGTACCAGTGTTTACAACATTACAAGAACTGCTATCCATTAAAAGAAATCCATTGTCGGTTAACAATATCAGTTGGTTTCCGATAGACGTAATTCCGGGGTTCATCAAATTTCCGGAGATCAAGTCATAATTTGTATAAGATGACCCGGTAGAGTCCATCCTGAAAAAGCCATGATTATAACATTGCTCCTGCTCAACAAAAATACTTCCATCACTTAATACAGTAACTCCGGGTCCTCCTTGTGAAACCCATATAACATTTCCGGCTGAATCAATTTCTAATGTTTTGAAATGTGGACATGATTGCCATGTACCATGGCTGAAAGAGAAAATGATATTTCCATTTTTTAATAAAATATTTTTCGGACCTACTTTAGTGAAGCCGGGTTCACTGTTTGCTTCGTAATAATTGGTCTTCCAGTTTATAATCGAAAGTCCCGAATCGATGTTCATTCCATAGTTGTAACAGGCATTGTCAAAAATATTATATTCTATACCGGTTAAAAACAGGGTTCCATCACTCATTACAATCGGAGCAGAGAAAGGATCAAAATTCTCATATGGCAGCTTTTTATAAATAGTTCCGCTGCTATCGGCAATAAATATAACTGCATAATAATTTCCCAACGACTCGTAGGTGATCATGGCAGAGATTGCCAGTTTATTTTCTGCGGTAAAGGATAATGTTGTAAAACTCGTTTTGATGGTATCAACATCATAACTTTTTTGCCATATCAGATTTCCATCGAGGTCTAATTCAAGTAATAATCCTGATGCATGATCTGTTGTATCTGTAATTTCACCTGCTACAACAATTTTTGTACTGTCGAAGTTAAATGTAAGCTGATTAAATTTTACTGACAGACTATCACTAAATTGTTTTGACCAGATTATATCTCCAATTTTATTAATCCTTACCAATATTCCGGAAGATGGGCTATTTAAAGATTGCCCGGCAAAAATTGCTGTTGAATCATTGTCACTGATACTGGAAGTAAACTCGATATTTCCAGAATTCAGTGTCTTAAAAAGGTTTGTAGCTTTGAGATTTAAGTTAAAAAACGCAAAAGCGACAACTAAAAAATATTTCATAGATCCAGATTTTAGCTCAAAATACAATTTTTTCAATAAAGTCAATTTTATCCGGGAATCCCCATTGTTAAGAAATAATGACCAAAATGTTATGATTCCGTCTGGTTTTGGCATGCTTTTACAATCAAAATCACTTATTCGTCCCATTGTTTAAGGCTGTTTACCAAACATAATTGAACAACCACCGTGCATGGGACTACATTTGAGAACTATTCAAAAACAAAAAACACGAAACAAAATGAGCACTAACGAAATTCAAAATCTGGTTTTCCACCAAGGACAATTTACTTTTACTGATGGTAAAAAGAATTCAGGAATGATCGTAGCACGTTACAATATAATCGATGCAAAGATCGAATACTATCTTATCCCTGAAGAAAATATTATGGCTTATCAGGCAGCACGTTCTCATGCTGAACCGAATGCACATAAAAGTCTGGGAACAAACATCGATATCTCTGATATCATACAAGTAAATCTTGCAGCATAATGAAAAGATACACGATCTACAATAAGTTATTCATCGTATTCTGCGTTGCGATGATTGCACTCATCGCTTGGAAAGCTCCGCATGAGAAAGAAAACAAATCTTCGAAGAAGCAAAACGTCGAAGGAGTAGAGAAAGATAATTAGTTCATTAATTTGGGATATAATGGAAGAACCCCTCTGTTATGGAGGGGTTCAACCGAACATTATGATTAATGGATTAAAGGATTTTTGGATTATTAGTAGGCAGCTTTGCTGAGTTAATAAGTTTTTTTTACCGGGATTTAATGGATTTCGGGATTACCGGGAATATTTATTTTCTTAATTATTTAGCATTACCGGCATCACCAACATTAGAATATCTTCACTTTCGTTTTCTGAATTTGCAGGTACTAAAATTCCGGCACGATTAGGCGCCGACATTTCAATCGTTACATTTTCGAATTCAAGGTTACTAAGCATATCGCTCAGGAAGCGGGCATTGAATCCAATCTCCATATCTTCTCCTTCATACTGACAAGAAAGTCTCTCATTTGCTTCATTGGCAAAGTCAAGATCTTCTGCGCTGATCTGTAGTTCACTTCCTGCAACTTTTAAGCGAACCTGATGAGTTGTCTTATTGGAGAATATGGAAACACGGCGAACAGAACTCAAGAGCGCGGAACGTGAAATAGTAAGTTTATTAGGATTGTCAACCGGGATTACTGCTTCGTAATTCGGATACCGGCCATCAATCAAACGACAGATCAACGAATGATTCGCAAACTGAAAAGGATGTTACTTTCATTGTAATTTATATTAACTACTTCTTCGGAATCAGCCATAATATTTTTCAGAAGATTCAATGGCTTTTTAGGAACGATCAATGCACCTTCGCCACTTGCTTTAGCATCTGTACGACGATAACGGACAAGTTTGTGTGCGTCGGTTGCTACAAAAGTAATATTGTCTTTGCTTAACTGAAAAAACACTCCTGACATAACAGGACGTAATTCATCGTTGCCCGTAGCAAACAATGTCTTATTGATTGCATTTTGTAATATAGAAGCACTTAGTTTTAATGTCTTCGCACCATCCATTGTTGGAACTCTTGGAAATTCTTCGGCATCAAATCCGGTCAATTTGTATTTTCCGAAATCAGAAACGATTTCTATTCCCAGAGTTTTTTCATCTACTAAAAAAGTCAGTGGTTGTTCAGGAAATGTTTTTAACGTATCCAGTAATATTTTAGCAGGAACAGCAATTTTGCCTCCTTGTTTTCCTTCAGTCAATTGAATGCCTGTTGTCATCGTTGACTCCAGATCCGAGGCAGAAACTGTCAAAGTTCCTTTATCGACAACAAATAGAAAATTGTTCAGAATTGGTAATGGATTACTTGAATTCAAAACACCACTGATTTGCTGTAAATGCTTCATCAATGTGGTACTCGATACAATAAATTTCATTTTGTAAGTGTATTTGTTTGTGTTTCAGTATGTAAGAGAAGAATAGGCAAAACGCCGCTAAGCTTTTACCTCTGTCACAAACCTACATATTCGCATTTAACTCCCAAAGAAAATAATCCCGGAAAACTAATTAAATATCAACATAAAAGCGGGAAATTAACGAGTATTCTGAACTGGTCTTTGACCTCGGTTAAGATCAAAATCAATTTTTCTCCTGAAAAGTTTATTAATAGTTTGCTGCTGGATAAATACCAGAATATTCTCAGGCTGCAGATAGCCGTATAATCTGTCAGGATCATATTTCAATTTTCTTCCGATTGAATCAACCTGATTCATCGAATTAGCCGCTAACGGCATTGGGAAAATAAATAGTTCCCGCTTCTTATTTTGCTTATCAACAATACTGAAACTGATTGATGGTGGAGTAGAAAGCAATGAATCTATTCCTGATTTAGTTTTATCCGCTACCTCTGTTTCGTAATAAATTGTTGAATATAATCTCAGGTAATTATCAATTCCAATTGTATCAGGTTCTGATAGTAGTCCGGAACCATCAGGTGAAGTAACTTTTTTATTGCCGTTACTGATATCAATTATAAATGAATTTTGCGGGTAATTTGCGTATTCAAGTTTGATCGAAGAAATTTCTTCGGGTTGGTAAGTAAACAATGCCGGATCTTTCCAATTGGACTCTTTGGGACTATACCGTGGAGTCAGATATCCATTGAATCCCGGAATATGTGTTACAAAAGGTGAATTAGAATTTTCAATGATCATAAAAGTTCCTAATATATCTTCTGTTTGTCCACCAACGTAATAAATTTTTTCTGCCTTGTCTTTTCCATTCAGATAAATTTCACATTTAATTCCGTTGCTGGCAATTCTTTTAATGACATTATTATACGCAGACTTCGCGACTTTTGTCCTGACATCTACCTTATATATCACTTCAAGCAGGTTAAGAATATTTGATCGTCTTGCTAAATACTTATCGTTTACTTTCCATTCACCGCCATTCCCTCGTGTAAGAGTGATCGCATTGCCCTCTCTATCGGCAAGATAAATTTTAGTAATTTCTGCTGTGTCTTTAACTGCAAAATCACGCAGTTCCTCCTTTACAGTGCTATACTTTGTTTTGTAAATATAAAAAATAGTAATCCCGGCAAGAACTACAAAGAGTAGAAGCAGAGTTTTATTGTTTTTCATTTTCTGAAATTCTTAATTGGTAAATTTACGCTTACGGACGAATGCAAATATTAACCCGAAAACGATAATAAGCAATGTCGGCAGTACAACATTCAACCATTGAATAAATAATGGTGATTCGATTTTAGCCGGATCAAGTAACCGCAACCTGATTTCTTTTGAGCGTAATTCGAGTACAGCATCATTATCACAAAGATAATCGATGCAATTCAGAACGAAACTTTTATTTCCAAAGGTCTGTCGCGTAAACCGATCATATCCTAATGGATAAACATTTCCTTTTTTACTTACAAAACTGGAAATAACATCACCGTCGCTCACTACAATCATTTTAGTGGTATCACTTTTTGCTTTGTAGTTGATATCCTTTGAATTTATTATTGCTGTCGGTAAACGGTTCTCATAATTTGAATTGAAGTTTCCTTCAAGTAATACTGCGATCGGAATATTCCTTCTGTTGAACATCATCGGGTCTGCTTTGTCGCGAAGTATATTCAAACTGACACGGGCAGGAGCCATTTGTAGCCGACTTAGTTTTGAAGACGTAAGCAGAATTGTTTTAGTGACTGATTCTGTTTCTATAGTATCGATCGAACTTGCAAATTCTGTTTTGACCATATTCAGATTATTGACGATGGGATTTTTACTGTCAGCAGACAGTAAAGGATAATAATACCACGGGAAAATTTCCTGCTTAGGCTGATTACCCACATACCCTGTTACTACCGGAATAGGAGCAGCCTGCATATCCATTACAAAGTCGTTATTGATTCTAACTCCGTATTTGAAAAGCATGTCGTCAATGTTTAACTCATAAGGAATGGCAACTGTCGTATTTCTTTTTTCCAGACTGTCCATATTCATTGCCATCTTATCGATCAACCAAAGAACACGACCACCCTTCATGATAAACTGATCCAGAATGAATTTATCTTTTTCATCAAAAGCAGTATCCGGTTTAGCGATGATCAATAATTTATAATCTTTAAGTGCGTCAAGTTTTCCATCGATACTTACGGTATCAACAATATAAAAATCACTGAGCCCATTAGCTGCATCTGAGATCTGTTTTGTCGGTAATTCATTCTGACCTCTCAGGAAGGCGATTGAAGTTGATTTCTGACGGGAAATTTTCCTTAGAATATTGCTGATCTCATATTCCAGATTCTCAATTGAATTGTTAAGCATTTCATCAGAGTTGCCCCCGAATTTGCTTTTCAGGATCTGCATCGGAACTTCCAGGCTTTTGTAATTTACAATTGCACCCGGGAAAATGATCTTCTGACTTTGCTGACCTTTATCGGTTTCTTCCAGGTTAGTCGGAAAAAGTCCTTTTTCTGTCAATTGCTTATACAGTTCTACTCTTTGCTTTTCATCCGGATTAGCGGATGGATCTATGAATTCATATTCAATATTGTCGTCTGAATAGATTCTGAATTCATCCAGCATTTCTTTCAAAGAGTTTTTTAATTTTAAAAACCCCGGCGGAAGATCTCCATCAAGATAAACTTTGAAATAGACGATATCATCCAGTTCCTTAGCAAGATCTTTTGAGGATTCAGATAGTGAATAGCGATTTTCCTGCGTCATATCAAATCTGTGAAAAGCAAACTGAGCGAGGATATTCACCAAAACTAATATTCCGGATAAAAGAATCAGCCGGACGATACTTTGCTTTTTTGCATTTCTGCTTATTTTATTTTTCTCTTTTACCATTTGCGCTTTTCTAAAATAAAACGGGTTGAGAAAACAAACAGAAGAGTCAACGAAATGAAATATACAACATCGCGGGTATCAATTACACCCCGGCTGAGTGAAGCATAATGATTGCTTATTCCAAGTCCTGCCAGCAGGTTTCCTGCTACCGGATTAGAAATTATAGCAGCCAGAAACTCAAATCCGCTATAAAAGAAAAAGGACAGAATAACAGCCAGTATAAATGATACGATCTGATTACTTGTCAGTGCAGATGCAAATACACCAATAGAGGCAAAGCCGCTGCAGAGAAAGATCAATCCGATATAGGAGCCAACGATACCTGCTGTGTCAATGTTTCCAACCGGATTTGCCAGTTGATAAATAGAAATGTAATAAATTGATGTAGGCAGCAATGCAATTACAACAAGAATTACTGCAGAAAAGAATTTTGCAAGTACAATCTGCAGATCGGAAATTGGCTGAGTTAACAAGATCTCAATTGTACCGCTTCTGTGTTCTTCTGCAAACATTTTCATTGTAACTGCAGGGATCAGAAATAAAAATACCCAAGGGGCTACAACAAACAATGGATCCATATTAGCAAATCCACTTTCAATAATATTAAAGCCTCCTCCTGGAAAGATCCACATGATCAATCCTAATGTGAGGAGAAAGACAATGATAACGATATAACCGATCAATGAACTGAAAAAACTATTGATCTCTTTTCTTAATAATGCAACCACCTATGACTTTATTGAGGCGTAAAAGTAGGTTTTTAATTAAAATATAGGAAATGAAATGATGAAGGAATGGGGAATTTATCAACTATTTAAATTGAATTCAAAAGTCGAAATTCGAAAGTCAAAAAGGGAAGGGAGTTGTAGCTGAAATATGGGAATTCAATGACAAAATTATTTTTTTACAAAACGTAATATTTGAGATTCACCATTTGACTCCAGCAGAACAAAATATATTCCCGGAGCAAGCTCTGCTACAGATAAAACTTCGTTCATCGCGTCTTCAATAAACAGTGCTTTGTAATAAACTTTCTTTCCCATTGCATCATTGATAGTGATTGAATAAGGAGATGTTGGAAGAAGATCATTCTGTATTGTTATATATTCAATAGCCGGATTGGGAAACAATTTAAATCCGGAAGCCGGAACTTCGCACGTTTCTTTCCCGATTTTTAGTGTAGATGAAATTTTACATCCAATCTGATCAGTAATTTTAACATTATAAAGACCTGCTTTCAGATCCACTCGTTCCTGTAAATTGTTGTTGTCATTCCATGCTATGGTATAAGGTAAAACACCGCCGGCCAGATTGAGATAAGCCTTGCCATCATTCGCTATGCAAGATGCATTTTCCAGCGTTGCCGTCATATCAATTCTTTCTGAATTGTTCACCTGAAAATTTCTTTCAACAATACATCCATTTCCATTGTCTAATGTTACCGTATATACTCCCGCAGCAAGCTGATCGAGCATTGGTTGATCTGAATTGTTATGAACCCAATTTATACTTACAGGTTGCGAAGATTGAGAAATGTTCAAAGCAATAGCGCCATTGTTTTTTCCGGCACAATCTGAATTTGTTACTATTGGAGACAGGACCAAAGTACTTACGGTTATCCGGAGATAATACGACTTAGCGCCATTCAGCGGACAAGCATTATCTGTTACAAGTACTTTAATCCAGAATGTTGAATTTCCGTTAGCTTGCTGAGCAGTCCAGCTTATTGAAACTTTTTGCAACCGGTCATTTGACTTCTGAATCATAAGGTCAGGAATATTCGAACTGACTTCAATCATGGTAGTCTGACCTGCATCCGGATCAACTGATGACAAATTGATCAGCAACTCAGCACCTGCGCACAATGAAAATGAATTCAACTGTCCCGAAACAAGTTCACCGATAGAAGGGAGGGTGTTGTTGCTGTTTGTAGAAATTAATTGAACGTCGCGCATTGTTGATCCAATTAGTTCCCCATTTCGATACTCTGAAATTTTAACTGCCAGAATAGCTGTTTCCTGCTGTGACGGATTTATTGTAATAATTCCATTCTCAGAATTGAAAGTTGATATAGTGTTTGATGCAATGAAATGTTGCGCATCATACCCTGAAACGTAATTGACGTTTGTCAATTCACTGGTCTTTGGAGCGATTAAAGAATATACGAGTGAATCGCCATCTGAATCTAAAGCATTTACTGAAAATTGATTTTCCTGGTGTGTAGCTAGAACCATTATCGGTTTTCCTGAAAAAACCGACGAACTGTTTTCATTCGTCAAATTATTTAATGTTGCCTCAACATACAATGGTAATGTTTCAGGATTTATTACGGATGTTATCGCTGAATTCCTGCAACAATCTGTAACACTGAATACAAAATCATTACATTTTTGTTGAAGGACAATGATTCCTGAATATTCA
This sequence comes from Bacteroidota bacterium, assembly GCA_016711505.1. Taxonomy (NCBI): domain Bacteria; kingdom Pseudomonadati; phylum Bacteroidota; species Bacteroidota bacterium. Next base: position 166,069 of record JADJSV010000001.1, read on the forward strand.
AGTTGTTTGAAGCCTGTTGTTACACCGCCATTGCACGTTGACGGAGCAGAAATACAATTAGCACTTATTACTATTTCTGACCCGATGACTTTTTGAAGTACAAATGAATTGCTGACAGAACAGTTATATGATCTGACCGATGCATTCATGCTTATTGGAGGTAGGCTTCCTGAGCAATCACTATAAAGCGTATAAGTGACCTTATATTGATCATTGCCCAGATATCTATAGGAAATATCTGCCCCCGCCATATGACTTGCATTTGCCTTTAAATAGCCTGTAAAAATGCTAATCAGCAAAAAAGCCACAAAGACCTTTTTTAAAGAAAAAAACGATGTTTTCTGAATCATTTTTGATGCTGATTTTGCGAGTGAACAAGTACAAATTAGCATCAAAACGCTATAAATTCAATTCCTTTATGCCTTTAACTTGGTAAATGGTATGAATGGGGGGGAAATGGGGGTAAATAATAACTATAAACGAAAAAGTGAAAAGTGAAAAGTGAAAAGTGATTGCGTCATTTAATGAGTAAATCTATAATTCCAGGTTTCTCATTATTATTATTAATTATTCATTATAAATTATAAAAAAAAGGGTCCATGATTTGACTCATGAACCCCTTTTCGAAGAATAACTATGGTTTAGCTTATTGTTTTACAATTCTTGAAGTGTTAACCTCGTTATCGTAAGCAACTTTTACTGTATAAACTCCTGCAGTAAGAGTATTGATATCGATTGATTTTGTATAACCGTAACCGGAAACTTCTGTAGAGAAGAATACTGTGTTACCAAGGATATCCATTACTGTGATTGAAACTTTTGTATCACGGATTTTAGAAACGTTTACGTTAAGTTCATTCTTAGCAGGATTTGGATAAACTGAAACCAGACTTGCTGCAGAACGAGTTCCGCTGCCCTGGAATGGATTACAAGTGATGTAACTTACAGTAATCACATCGAAAGCTTCACAACCTGATGCATTAGTTACAAGTACAGAATAATTACCTGCTGCTGTAACTGTAAGCGTTTGGTTTGTGCTGTTGTCACTCCATAGGTATGAAGTTCCTACTCCTGCACCCGCGTCAAGTATTAATTGTTCACCGATACAAAGTGTTGTGTCATTTCCTAAGTTAACATTTGCACCTACACTCATTGAAGCGATCTCAACTGTTGCATAAGCACGACATCCAAGATAATCTTCAACCATTACAACGTTTGTTCCTGCGTTCAATTGAGTTGCAACATCTGTTGCTTCTCCGCTAGGCCATTCGATTGTGTATGGTGACTGACCACCGCTGATAGTTACTATTGCTGATCCATCTTCACTTAGTGGACAAGTTGCATCCATCAATGAAATTGCTGATGCGCTGATTCCTGCTGCATTTGCAACGTTCGTTGTCAATATTTGAGAACAACCGCTTGTTACATCAGTAGCAACACATTCATAGATACCAGCTATAAGACCGGTTGCTGAAGGGCCATTAGATACGTTTGGAGTCCATACATATGTAAAGTTACCACTGCCGCCTTGTGTAGCTACAGTTGCTGATCCATCATTTGCAAGACAGGTAGCAGGTGTAGAACTGATTGAGAAAGAAACAGGAGCTGTATTTGCGATCACAACGTTTGCATTTGTATGACAGTTATTATCGTCAGTTACAGTAACTGTATAAGGACCTGAAGCAAGATCAATTGCTTCTGCAGTATTTTGAGGAGGAACAGTATTCCATACATAATCGTACGTACCTGTACCACCATTCACTGATGCAATTGCACTACCAAGTGCACTACCACAACCTGCGTTAGTAGGAGTTGTCGTTACAACAAGCGGTGCCGGTTGAGAAATTACAACTGTTTGTGCACCTACACAACCTGAACCATCTGTTACGTTAACAGTATATGTTCCGGCAACTAAGTGAGATATAGTTTGTGATGTTAATTCATTTGGTAATTGATTAGAAGTCCATAGATAAGTCAAAGGTGGATTTCCTGAAGCAGTTACTGTTGCAGAACCATTATGATTTCCGAAACAAGCAACACTCGGTGTCGATGTAACATTCAATCCCATGTTAGAAACTACTACTGAGAAACTGTAAGTCTGAAGTCCATTAGAAGGACAAGCATCGTCACGAACTGTTACTGTGAAAGTATAAGGTTGTGGACGAGCATCAGCCGGTGTTGGAGCCCAGCAGAAACGACCTACCGGATTCGGAGAACCACTAGTTGTGAAAGTAGCACCCGGGATACCTGCATTCCATGATAGAGTTAATGTTTGTCCTGGATCTGTTTCATTTGTGATGATGTCGAAACAAAGCTGACCACCTGTACAAGCAGAAGTTGCAAAGTTACCACCACCATTGATACCAGTCGCAGATGGAAGTGTGTTTGAACAAGCTACTGTGTAGATCTGAATATCTCTCATTACTGATCCGATAAGAACACCATTACGATATTCCTGAATCAATACTGCAACAACACCTACTTCAGATTGCGTTGGGTGCATGAAGATATCACCGTTGTTCTGATTGATTGTTGTAGCAGGAGAAGATGTTATAGGATTTGCAATTGAATAACCTGCAGCATATGTTACTGATTGGTTAGCACCAGTCCTTGGTGGAATGAAGAAATATACTAATGAATCACCATCAGCATCAATTACACCATGATTGTAAAAGTTATTCTGACCAATACACTGGAAAGCTACGGGATAGTTCGCGAAAGTTGGCGAATTATTGTTTGTAAGTGTATTGTTCAAATAAGCTTCAAGATACTGTCCGTCACCTGAACCGAAATCCAGAGTAGTGATGGCAGCATTACGACAACAGTTTGAAACACTAAAGTTCCAATCCGGGCATTGTGCCGGAAGAGTAACTATTGTAGTGTATTCATAAGCCTGGATACCGGGAGCTGTTCCACCTGCACATGTTGAAGGATTACCCGGACAGTTCAATGAAATTTCTTGTCCTGTTCCCGGAACCTGATTCAATGTTAAGGATTGCGATACTCCGGCGCCACAAGTGGTTGAACCAACTTGTAGTGATTCAGTTAATGGTGCATCAATACCGAAGCAATCACGGTAAAGAGTGTAAGTTACCAGATACTGGTTGTTACCGATATATTCATAGGTCAAATCTGCTCCGGCCATGTGACTGGCTTTAGAGGAATTCAAGCCCATGAAACATACTAAAGCAAAAAGAACGCAAAGGTTCTTCCACAAGTTTCCGGTAATGGTTTTAGGGTAAATAGTTTTCTTCATTTTCTATTTTTGTTTGTTTCTTTTTTTCTGTATTAATTAGGGTAAATTTAGTTTGAAGTCGGGGAAAAGCGGTATTTGTTTTGTAAGTGAACTCAATTTTTGGGTGAGGCATCTTATTTCTCTTGTGCATTCCGCTTGAAATGGATTTGTAAAAGCACTCTTTACTTTCGAATGTTTAGCAATATTACCTAAAAAAGCAATGCCAGTCAACCTTTCAGGCACTATTTAACAACTTTATTTCAACATATTCTGCACACTCCAGGCTTCAGCTCTGGCCGCAAATAACGGTTTGGTTTTCTGCCATGTATCTCTGAAAAGCGAGGATTGACGGTAGGTTTCGAGGTCTTCTTCATGTTCCCATGTTGAAAACGTAAAGTAAACTCCAGGATCTTTTAAATCTTTAAAAAGCTGTAATCCTGTACAACCCTTGAATTTACTAATGTTTGGACTAACTTCTGCAAAGACTTTTTCAAATTCAGCTGTGTGTTCTGACATAAAAGTCATCTTGACAATTCTTGTTATCATTTGAATTCTACCCTTATAGCATCCATAACTTTTAGTCCAAGAAGCCCGGCAGCATTACCACGATTCAATGCTATTTCCAGATAACCGTTCGTGTTAAAAAATGCCACGATCTCACCATTCTCCGTGTCCTCATATGACTTGGATAATCTGGTGATCGTATAGTCAGATTTACGCATAAAGATCACAAATTCACGGTTTTTATGCTCATTTTCGAAAAAGTCTTTCCTGATATTCATGATTGCATTGCCGAAAGAATCAATATAAATTATAGATCCTCTGATAGTATTGGCATCTGTAGTGGGTACGGCAAAGTAGCTGGTCAATACATTCTCCTGTTCTTTCCCAAGTTGAGAAGGTTTTGATCCGGAACCTAACTTTACAATTGCATCTAAAATTACTTCTTCAACAACATTTCTGTCTTCATGCTGTCTTGCATTCAAATGGTAAACTTTTTTGGGTTTCTCATCCAGCACGAGACTGAAAATTCCACTGTCAAATCCAATAAAATAGTGACCTTCTGATTCAACAATCAAAAATGGAAATTCAAGATCATGGTTATCAGGACCGGTAAGTCCTATATAGTGTATACTTCCTTCCGGAAACTTATTGAAACTTGTCTTTATGATGTATGCTGCTGTAAGGATATCAAAATGCGTGACCTCATGTGTTATATCTATAACCTGGAGCACTGATTTTCGCAACATCAGCGACCCTTTAAAACAGGCAACGTACGGATCACAAATTCCCCAATCGGTGGTAAGAGTCAGAATTGGCATAGATAGATAAAGAGCATCTGATGTTGATAACTTATAGAATAGCTGAACTCAAAAGTAGACAGTTTTAGGTAGTATTGAAACGAAAAAGAAATAGACTTATTAAGAATTGAACGGTAATAACTTGTTCAGTTTATTTTTAATTTAAAACCTAAAAACCATTGAGCGAAGTAGTAATCCCTATCGACACCTTTAATCCGGTTGAATTTTTTGGTGTTAACGACAGTAACCTTGAAGTGATCAGAAAGAATTTTCCGGAGCTGAAATTAGTAGCCAGAGGAAATGAAATAAAAGTAATCGGCGATGAAAAAAACATTCACGTCTTCAGTGAAAAGATAAATCGCCTTATTCAGCATTATCAGAAATTCGGAAGTCTGACTCCTGATAATGTAGAACATTTTTTAGCAGATACTTCTGTTAAATCCGATTCACCAACAGCAGGAAACAATGGCGATGTGCTCGTCTTCGGACAGAATGGAATTATGGTCCGTGCCCGCACTGTCAACCAGAAAAAAATGGTTGAAAGCTCGGAGAAGAACGATATCGTTTTTGCTATCGGACCCGCAGGAACAGGTAAAACATATACTGCTGTCGCTCTTGCTGTTCGTGCGCTAAAAAACAGAGAGATCAAACGGATCATTCTTACCAGACCGGCAGTAGAAGCAGGGGAGAACCTCGGATTTTTACCGGGTGACCTTAAAGAAAAAATTGATCCGTATCTTCGTCCTTTGTATGATGCCTTGTACGATATGATCCAGGGTGAAAAAGTAAAAAGTTATATAGAAAGCGGAGTAATTGAAGTTGCACCCCTTGCATTCATGCGTGGTCGTACTTTAGACAATGCATTTGTAATTCTCGATGAAGCACAGAATGCAACTGAAAGTCAGTTGAAAATGTTTCTTACCAGAATGGGTCCATCGGCAAAATTTATTGTTACCGGTGATGTAACACAAATTGATTTACCTAGGAACCAACCTTCCGGTTTAGTTCAGGCAATAAAAATCCTGAGTAATGTAAAAGGAATAGATTTCATTTATCTGGATGCACAGGATGTCGTTCGTCACAGATTGGTTAAAGATATTATTGAAGCATACAACAAGTGAAAACAATGAAGATGGATGCGGCGCTGGCGGGGACAAATTTTAATTTCCCCGGACAACAATCTTTTTACAAAGGAAAAGTAAGAGATGTTTATTCTTTTGAAAAAGTTTTAGTCATGGTTGTAACAGACCGGATCTCTGCATTCGATGTGGTTTTGCCAAGAGCTATTCCTTTCAAAGGACAAGTGCTGAATCAGATCGCTTTGAAAATGTTACAGGCAACTTCAGACATTGTACCGAACTGGGTGATCACTTCACCGGATCCGAACGTTACGATCGGAAAAAAATGTGATCCCTTTAAAGTTGAAATGGTCATCCGCGGATATTTGTCAGGACATGCGTGGCGAGAATATAAAGCGGGTCGAAGAGAAGTTTGCGGAGTAAAATTGCCTGAGGGTCTCAAAGAGAATGATAAATTTCCGGAGCCAATAATTACTCCCACAACAAAAGCATCTCACGGTCACGACGAAGATATTTCACGCGAAGAAATCTTAAGCCGGGGAATAGTTTCTGAAAGCGACTACATCAAGATGGAGGAGTACACCAGAGCAATTTACAAACGCGGCACAGAGATCGCAAAGAAAACAGGATTGATCTTAGTCGATACAAAATATGAATTCGGAAAATCAGGAGATCAGATTTTTTTGATCGATGAAATTCATACTCCCGATTCATCCAGATATTTTTATGCCTTCGGATACGAAGACCGTCAGAAAAACGGCCAGGAACAACGCCAGCTTTCAAAAGAATTCGTCAGACAATGGTTGATCGAAAATAATTTCCAGGGCAAAGACGGCCAAACAGTTCCCGAAATGTCCGACGCCTGGGTCGATCAAATTTCCAAACGCTACATCGAACTTTACGAAAAACTCACCGGCGAACAGTTTGTTCCTGCAAACATTTCTAATATCAATGCGAGAGTAGAAGCGAATGTGCTTCGTGCATTGGAAGGAATTCAGAATTCATAGTTCGAGATTTGTTATCCGTAATTTGTAATTCGAGATTCGTAATTCGAAACTAGTTTACGGCTTCTAAACGCTCTCTAAAAAGATCATTATTCATTTTAAAGTCTTCAGAACTTTCCCAGACCGCCGACCTCGAAGAGGTCGCACATTTGTAGAAAGGAAAAAGCCCTACCGAACCCGACCTCGAAGAGGTCGCACATGATAACGTAATATCCTTTCATCCAATAAATAAAATCAAGAAATCATTTTTTAAAATACCAGCGGAACGGTGAATTTTTCTAAGAACTTTTATGAATAGGAAACCACTCTCAAATTAGCAACTTTCTTAACAACCGCCGACCTCGAAGAGGTCGCATATTTGTAGAAAGGAAAAGGCCCTGCCAAACCCGACCTCGAAGAGGTCGCACATGATAATGTAATATCCTTTCAACCAATAAATAAAATCAAGAAATCATTTTTTAAAATTCCAGCGGAACTGTGAATTTTTTTCAAGAACTATTTATGAATAGGAAACCACTTTCAAATTAGCAACTTTCTTAACAACCGCCGACCTCGAAGAGGTCGCACACTTGCAGAAAGGAAAAAACTCTGCAGAGCCCGACCTCGAAGAGGTCGCACATGATAACGTAATATCCTTTCATCCAATAAATAAAATCAAGAAGTCATTTTTTAAAATTCCAGCGGAACTGTGAATTTTTTTCAAGAACTATTAATGAATAGGAAACCACTTTCAAATTAGCAACTTTCTTAACAACCGCCGACCTCGAAGAGGTCGCACATTTGTAGAAAGGAAAAAGCCCAACCGAACCCGACCTCGAAGAGGTCGCACATGATAATGTAATATCCTTTCATCTAATAAATAAAATCAAGAAATCATTTTTTACAATTCCAGCGGAACTGTGAATTTTTTCCTAGAACTTTTATGAATAGGAAACCACTTTCAAATTAGCAACTTTCTTAACAACCGCCGACCTCGAAGAGGTCGCATATTTGTAGAAAGGAAAAGGCCCTGCTAAACCCGACCTCGAAGAGGTCGCACATGATAACGTAATATCCTTTCATCTTAGAAATAAAATCAAGAAATCAATCTTTACAAAGAGAATTAAAGTTAATTTCACCCATGCATTACAACATCCTCTTCGACCGCGTCCAAAACCTCATCCAGTCATACGATTTCTCACAACCATTTTCTCTTTACCTCAAAGAAATATTCAGGAATAATCCCAAGATGGGTGCTCGCGACAGGCGAGAGACCCGTGATTATTGCTATCATTTTTTACGTTTAGGAAGAAATCTGGAGAATGAAAATTTTAAAACCAAATTAGCTGTTGCAAGTTTTATTTGCTCTTCAACAACAAGCCAATCACTGGAAACGTTGCTGACTGAAAATTCAAAATTGTCTGTGAACTGATCTGGGCTCAGATACAAATGAAAAAATCGAAATTGTAAAAAAGCAATTTCCGGAATTCAGTATAGAAAAGATTTTCGCAGATATGGATTTGCTGAGTGATGATATAGACAAAAATGCATTCGCTCTTTCATTTCTAATTCAACCAAGGGTCTATATTCGCATTCGCAGAAATTTTATTAAAGAAGTTGTTGCTGAATTAGAAGAACTAAAAATACCTTTCGAAAAAACATCAACTGAAACTGTTTTATCTTTTGCACCAATGCAAAAGTTAGAACACATGAAGACTTACATAGAAGGGTATTTTGAAATTCAGGATATCAACTCGCAACGGATCACAGATTTTTACTCGCCACAAAAAGATGAGAAGTGGTGGGATGCATGTGCAGCAAGCGGTGGGAAAAGTCTGGCTCTGATCGATAAGGAAGAAGCAGTATTTTTACTCGCCACTGATCTGCGGGAAAATATCCTGAAGAATTATTCCATGCGAATGAAGAAAGTTGGCTTCAAGGGATTTAATACTCAAGCAATTGATCTTACCAAAAATTCTATCGATCCAAGTGACCGGTTTGATGGGATTTTAGCCGATGTTCCATGCTCCGGATCCGGGACTTGGTCAAGAAGTCCGGAAAACCTGCACAAAAATCCTAAAACAAAGGTTAAGGAAGTCTATCAGCCGCTTCAGCGAAAGATCGTTGCAAATTGTGTTAAGAACTTACGACTTGGCGGGACATTGGTTTATAGCACCTGTTCAGTCTTTAGTGCTGAAAACCAAGACAATATTGCATATTTTCAGGAAAAACTTCCATTGAAATTAATTGAAAGTGCACTGATTTCTGGTTATGAAATGAAGGCCGATAGTCTTTTCGTGGCCAGATTCGAGAAAGTTTCAGATAAATGATTTAATTTCTCAAATTTGCCGGCCCTTAACGGGTGTATTCCGGAAACAAAAAAGGCTTTTTCGGAGTATAATTATATTAATAAAGCAACAAAAAGTGAATCACCCATACGTCGGAAAATTTTTCCGGCTTCTCCTGTTATCTTTTCTTATATGTTTTTCAGTAACTGCCCAACAATCAGCTTCTTCTGAAGATGAATTGAAGAAGCAGGCTGAGAAAGCGTTCGTTGCCGAAAATTATGAAGAAGCACTATCCCCTTATTCGCAGTTATTAAGTCTTTATCCGAGAAACGCTACTTACAATTATCGTTATGGTGTTGCTTTACTCAAAGCAGGAAAAATAAGACAAATGCAGTAAGTTATCTTGAAGCCGCTGCTAAAGATGCTACCAATCCGGAAGAAGTCTGGATCTATCTCGGACAAGCCTACATGATCATCGGAAAGTTTGATGATGCTTTGGGAAGTTTTCGAAAATTTGAAGCAATTGTCAATTCGACTAAACTGAAGAAATTTAATTCAGAAGAACTTAAGGCGAATTGTATGAATGCAATCGAACTTTTGAAAACGAGAAAGAATATTGTTATAGTTAGTTCGAAAGAAGTTTCGGTAAATGAATTCTATAAATTTTTCAGCTGGACAAATGCAAATGGAAAAATTGTTCCTGCGGCAGAACAATTTTTAACCTCTATGGACAAGGATAAACAAAAGGATCCTGTCATGTTCATTGCAAACGATAAGCAAACGATCTATCTATCGAGCTATGGTAAGAAAGGGGAGAATGGAAAAGATCTTTACATCGTCAGAAAAATGCCGAATGGTCAATGGTCGGAACCTGAAAATTTAGGACCGACAATTAATTCGGAGACGAATGAAGATTTTCCTTATCTCGACCGTGATGGAAGAACTTTATATTTTTCTGCAAAGTCAAAAAAGAGTATCGGTGGCTATGATATTTTCAAATCAAACTTTGATTTTAATTCCGGAAAATGGTCTGCACCCGAAAATTTAGGCTGGCCGATCAATACTATCAGCGATGATTACTTGTATGTTCCAATTATCGGAACACAGGATGCATATTATGCAACAGGAATCAACACATCTAAAAATGAAATTGAGATCCGGAGAATTCAATTACCGGATCAGGGTGAAGCTCTTGTAACGATTACCGGATATTATGCACCGACAGATCAAAAAGTTCGGCGTGATGCAAGGATCACCATCTTGCGCGGCGATGGTGAAGGCATTGTTACTTCAGTTTATACTGATCCTTTCACGGGAAAGTATGATGTTACATTAGAGCCCGGACAAGATTATATCATCGTTGTAGAAGGGGGCGGATATTTACCGCATTCGGAAAGTTTTTCACTACCGTCGCAACTGAACAATTCAGAGCTCAAGCAAATTGTAAAGGTTACACGTGAAAACACGAATGAGAATCTGACGCTTGAAAATTATTTTTATCCTGCAACTGCTGTCCGTGATGTTCCTTCTGAAGTTAAGTCTGCAACTTATGATGTAAATGCGGATACGTCTTCAATGATGGCAGTTCAGATAAACAATCAGACTGTAATGGTTACTAAACCAGGCTCAGGAAAACCGGAAGAACAAACTGATGTAGAGTCGGCGAAAGGCGAGAATCTGGTAACTATCGAGAAGAAGGATGAATATGATCCAACTCTTGAGAAAGGTCCAACAGCTGATGAAATAAAACAAAAAAGTGAAGAAGAAGCAAGAGCGAAAGATCTTGTCAATGATTCAAAGAAGTCTGATAATTACGATATCACAATTGGGAATGAAGAATTGGCAGCCATAGCAATTATGGATGCTAAATCAGCGCGGGCAGAAGCAGATAGTTTATTGTTAGAAGTAGAGCGATTGAAGATAGGTGCCATTGAAAGAGACAGTCTTTCTGCTCAGGCAATGTCAAAGGCAGAAACGGCAAGCGAACAGGATAAGCCAACGTATCTTAATGAAGCTTATACCATGAAAGCTGATGCAGATAATATGCGTCGCCAGGCTTCTGATCTGACGATTGCTGCTATAGCAAAGGATACTGAAGCAAAAGCTTCTGAAGAAGATGCAGGTGAGTTGTTAGCTACAATTGGTGGTGATAAAGGAAAAAAGGATTCGAAAGTTATTGCTAAAAATGAAAATAAATCTGATCCGGCAAAGTCAAATCAGGAAAAAGCAGGTCAGGAGAAATCAGATTCCGGTTTAGCTCAAAATATTAATTCAAAAACGAATGCTTCATCGGAAGAAATAAAAGAACTTTCTCCTTCGTAACGATCAGAATTCAACTACAAAATCTTCTGAAGAACAGGTAAATCAGGTTTCAGAATCGAATGAAAAAAGTAAAGTTGAGGAGAAAACAAATTCTGAGCAAATAGCAAAACAGGAAACTAATTCTGAGAAAGAAGTTGCTACTTCGGAAGGATCACAGAAGAAAAGTGACGGTCAGACATCACCTGCTCTTGCAATTCAGGATTCAGTAAAATTAACTGCTGATGAAAAGATTCAACAGTCCGCTCAGGGATCAACGACAAATCCGGATTCAGAACTTGCAGAAACTCAAAATGAAAAAAGTAAGGAAGATAAATCAGCAGATGAAGTAGCAGCTTCACAGACTATTGCAGAAACTGCAGACAACAAAGCTGGGATTCAGAATTCTGATTCTATTCGTAATGAAGTTGCAATAAAAGAAAATACGGCAAAGGAAAGTCCGGCGAATATTAGTACGGAAAAAACTTCCGATGATAGTCAAAAACCAGTAGTCGAAAATAACAATGCTGAAGACTCATCCAATCAGAGTGATCAGGTCGCAGCGAATGATAGAGCTGAAAGCATAGATAATGCAAAGGGAGCTCTAAAAATTAATACACAAGAGCAGGTTGCAGAAGATAAGAAAACTGAAACTCCTGCGAATACTACAGCTCCGGAAAATTCAATTGCTGAAAAAAAATCATCAATAGAATCTACGAAATCTGAAACAGAACAAACAGCAAAAGTTGAGACTGATGAAACGATTACTTCAAAAGATACTGTTCCGGATTTTGTAAAAGAGAATATAACTTCAGATGATGTTGCTTCCGCTGCTTCTGAAAACAAGCCAAATGAAGAGATCGCTGAAGATGTAAAAACACAAGTGATCGATTCATCAAATGCACAATCGTCAAAAAGCAATAGTCAGGAACCAATCGTTGTTGACAATGCAAATAAGAAATCTACTGATATAGCTCCGACTCAGGAAAGTGTTGATGAGAAAATTGCAATAAATTCAATTGACAATTCAAAGAACACAAATTCAGATTCAACTGTTTCAGATAATAGTACATCAACTGAGCACACATCGAAAGTTGAATTAAAACCACCTTTTAAAGTTCCTGTTGAAGAAGAAAAACCTTTTCCACCGGATATAAACAATTTGAAAGTTAATCCTGTAAATGAAGAAGCAAGAATTGCATATCAGGCATTCAAAACGAAATACAGAAATGCAAAACAACTTTCTGATCAATCTGTAGAATTGCAGAATAGAATTGTTAATTCCAATGATTCTCCGGAGAAGGACAGTCTGATCTACATTTCAAACAATCTTACAGAACAATCTACATTAATCTATGCTGAAGCGCAGGATCAATTAAAAGCTGCACAAGCTATCGATCCTGATGTGAAGAATAAAATGGAAGTCAATGAGCAGATCATTGCTTACAATTCTTCTATGCCAACTAACAATGCAAATAACAGCACCAGCCCGACATTAAATGCACCGGATCAACAGAAGCCTGATACAAAATCCAAAATTGAAACCGTTACCGGAACAGAAGTTCACTGTAACAGGAACTGTAACAGGAACTGATACAGTAACAGATAACTCAGCTATAACAGAAACGAAATCGGGTAAAGAAGACCAACCTGTTGTAAGTACAACTGCTGAAACTTCAGGAGATGTAGTTGAAAAGGCTCCAGAAGAAGTTGTTGCTGAAAAACCGGCAGACAATCTTGCTGTAGTTGCACCGGTAGTTAATGAATATGAACTGACTCCGGAAGAAGCAAAAGCAGTTGATGAAGCAACGACTTTTACAGTTGAAACTCCAAATGGAAAAGAAGTTGTGAAAATTGATACTGTTGGTATCAATACACGTCATCCCGAATTTCAGAAATATGTAGAAGTAAATAAAGAGATCACAAATAAGCAAGTCGAAACTATCGATGTGTTTGCAGATGCAGTCAATCAGCAGAAACTTGCTGTTGAACAAAAGCAGGAGCAGAATAAGTTGATGGACAAAGCAGAAGTAGAGCAGGACCGTCCAACGAAAGCTCAGATTTTTATTAAGGCCGATGCTTATCGCGATTCATCGAAGAAGAATGAAGCAGAAGCAGCAGAAAAATTTGCAATTGCGCAAAGTAAAACTTCCGAAGTAAAGAACAAGACTGCAGAAATGCAGGAGATCCGTCAACGGATTGCGATTCCGGGAAGAGAGTTACCAAAGCAGGCAACAAATTCAAAGATCAATCCACAAGGGTTAACGCAGGAAGAATTGACTGCTATGTCGCAACCGAAAGCGGACGATGTACCTGCGAATACATCTGAAAGTAACAATAGAACTTCAACTGAGTCTTCAAGCAATGTTACACGTCAGTCAACAGCGGTATCAACACCGGCTACAACTTTCGCTCCTGAAAAAGTTCAGGAATTTGCAAAGCAATCGTTTAGTATTGCAAGCGCTCCGGTTTACAATAAAGAGAATCCGATTCCTATGAATCCGCCGATACCTGATGGACTTGTCTTCAAAGTACAGATCGGAGCATTCAGAAATGAAATTCCTGCGGAGAAATTCCAGGGAGTTCAGCCGATCACTGCTGAAACAACTCGTCCGGGTTGGGTTCGTTATTGTGTAGGATTGTTCCAGACATTTGAACCTGCTGTAGTAGTTAAGAAAGAAATGCAACAACGTGGATTTAAAGATGCATTTGTTGTTGCGTATCTGAATGGAAAACGAATCGGACTCGATGAAGCGTATGCAATGATCGCAAAGAACAAATCGAAACCTGATAATAATTATGTTGCCAGTTCACAAACTGAAATGGCGTTACTGAGAGCAAACAATATTCGTCCTGAGAACATTTCATCTATCAGAAATAATGTGATGGATACCGATGAAAAAACTTTCTATGGTGAAAATGCTTCGAGTGTCAAGAAATCACTTGCTGTTGTAGAATATGCAGTTCAGGTTGGAGTCTATAAAACGCAAACAACACCACGCGGATTGCAAACGCTTACTCCATTATTTACTGAGAAGATCAGAAACAATCTATATCGTTTCACGAGTGATCACTTTGTAAGTTATGCATCTGCTGATTCAATGAAACGAATTGCAAGAAGAGAAGGAGTAAAGGATGCATTTATTGTTGTGTATAGAAACGGTGTTCAGTCTGCTTTATCATCTGTTCCGGTAGCGGAAAGAAGAACAACGCCTTCATCTGCATTACCTGTGAGAACAACTCCAAGTCAACCGGCAGAAACAACACCAGTTGTTTCAAATCCTGTCGTTAGTCCGAAGTCAACATTGCCAACAGCTGTTGAAGGTGGAGAAAAAATAATTTATCGCGTTCAATTGGGAGCATTCAAAAATAACATTCCATTTACTGCTGTCGTTTCATTCCTGAATGTTGCTGATAAAGGTATCACCCAACAAACAGACGATCGTGGATTGCATATTTTCTATGCAGGAACATTCGGTAAATTCTCTGAAGCAGCGGCACTAAAAGCTGAGATCGTATCGAAAGGGGTTGCTGATGCTTTTGTTGTGGCATTGCAAGGTGGGAAAAGAGTAGTGCTCACGGATGCTATGAAGAATGAAGAGAAATGAAGTAGAATGAAGTGAAATGAAGTGGAATGAAGTGAAAAGTGGAAAGTGAAAAGTGAAAAGTTGCTTTGCCGCAAATCAATTGTAACGATAAGCGCTAACATCCGAAAGACGGAAAAAGAAAAAAGAAAAAAGAAAAAAGCAAAAAGCAAGAAGCAAAAAGTTTCCTACTTAATCACTGCTGAAAGTCCACGGTCAATAAGCGCATCTTTCATTGGTTTCAGATTTGCAAATGAATCAGACTTTACTGTGCATTGGCCGTTGTAGTGAATGATGTAGGTACATTGTTCAGCCTGGATGATATCATGTTTGCAGATCTCCACCAGACATTCAATTACAAAATCGAAAGTATTTTCATCGTCATTATAAAGTATCAGATCACGAACACGGGCTTCTTTGACCTCTTCAATTACAACTTCTTCTGCTTCCGGGTTGAGGGTGTTAAATAGCGATTTCATTTTCTTTTCTGAATTATTCCTTTACAGGTACAAAAGTAGGAATTATTTTGTTCCCAAGCAGGGGATTTTTAGCTAGTTTTTTAGGGATTAGGGGTTTACAGGCGATTTTCAGGTCCTTTTTTTAGTCTAAGGGTAAATTAAACACAAGGACACTAAGGTCACAATAAGAACACGGAAATCTTAGTGGTCTTCTTGTGAACTTAGTGCCCTTTGTGTTAAAAAAAAATCAGGGAAAATTGTTTCCACCATTTCCTTACCCTTTCCTAAGCACAAAAATTCCCCCGAAAAACCATTACATTTGGCACGATATTTCACCACACAAATTCTATGAGAACACATAAAATCAAGGCACTCAGTATAGCATTGCTCTTTACTGCCTGCAGCACAGTTCCAATTTCGAACAGAAAACAAATGAACCTTTTGCCTGAAAGCCAAATGGTATCGATGAGTTTAACGAGTTACCAGGATTTCTTAAAACAGCATCCGCCGGTTACAGGCACACCGGAAGCGCAAATGGTTAAAAACATTGGTGCGAAAATTCAGTCTGCTGTTGTTACTTACCTTGGACAACACAAAATGGGTGACCGTGTTGCCGGATATAAATGGGAATACAATCTGGTAAATTCTCCGGAAGTAAATGCATGGTGTATGCCGGGTGGCAAGGTTGTCGTTTATTCAGGCATCTTACCGCTCACACAAGATGAAGCAAGTCTGGCAATAGTTATGGGTCATGAAATTGCTCACGCTGTGGCTCGCCACGGAAACGAACGGATGAGTCAGATGTTGATGCAACAAGCCGGAGGAATGGCATTGGATGTGGCACTTTCAACAAAGACTGCCGAAACAAAGAACATGTTCATGACAGCCTACGGAGCCGGTTCCACTTTAGGAATTCTGAAATACTCCCGTACTCATGAAACAGAAGCCGATAAATTAGGTTTGATCTTCGCAGCAATGGCCGGTTACGATCCACAAAAGCAGTTTCATTCTGGCAAAGAATGGGTCAGCAAGGCGGTTCGAAGCCACCGGAGTTTTTAAGTACCCATCCAAGTGATGCGACACGAATCAAAGACCTTCAGTCATTTATGCCTACAGCCTTAAAGTATTACAAAGGCAAGAAATAATCGCTTCACAAATCCTTTGCAGGAATCATTTTTAATCTATCTTTGCGGCCTCGTTTTTGAATCAAAACAGCGATTCTAAGCGTTTCTAAAATATTATTGCACCCGTAGCTTAACTGGATAGAGCATCTGACTACGGATCAGAAGGTTAGGGGTTCGACTCCCTTCGGGTGCACTTGGAGTGTCAGTCACAGTTTCAGAGTCAGTTGCCAGTTTTACTGCAGACTGACTTTGGTATTCTGAGTGACACTTTTTTATTTCACAGAAGTTTATTTTTTGTTTCTTTAGAAATACTTTCTACTCAGATTTTATATGAAAATTATCTTTCTGATCTTTCTTTACTCTGTGGCTAGGTTTTCAACTCAAGCTCAAACTTCCATTTATCATGAGTTTCCGGATTCAAATGCTGTTTGGAATATTGACGAAAGTGCATATTGTTTTATGTTGCCGTTTGCTACTCTCAGATATTCAATTGTTATGGATGGTGATACGCTAATTGGAGGAAGTAATTATCATAAACTCAATATTCCTTACGTAGATACTACTTCAGCTCCTTGTTATACGGGTTATCCTCAGTATGCTGGTTCGATACGTGAAGATGTTGCGCTGAAAATGGTTTACATCATTCCACCGGATGACTCGGTTGAACAAGTGCTTTATGATTTCAATTTAGAAGTTGGTGATACTGTTCACGGATATCTGGGGTCTTGGTTGTTTCCGAATAATCTTGATACAGTAACTGCAATCGATTCAATTCTGGTAGGAAACAGTTATCGAAAGCGATGGTCCATTTGTCCGAATTATGATATTTTTATAATCGAAGGAGTAGGGTCAACTTTTGGTTTAATTGAATATTCACCCGGTTCTATGTCTGCTGATTTTACTCAATACACCGTAAGGTGTTTCAAACAAAACGACACTTTGCTTTATCCTTACTGGAATACAACTTGTGATTTGATCAATACTGCTGATAAAATCAATCAATCCGCTTTTAAAACTTCGGTTTTTCCAAATCCTTTTACAATGGAATCAACACTCACAATCGATCCTTCAATAGAATTATCAGATCTAAATCTATCAATATATAATTCACTTGGAATCTTGACCCGCAATCATAAAATTGTCGACCATTCTACAACTATCCGGAAAGATGACCTGCCAAATGGGTTATATTATTTAAAAATTTTGAAGGATGGATTAATCATCGGAAGCGGAAAAATAATTATTAAATAAAACTATTCGATAAAGTGACATATCTGCCTAATAAGTCTTCTGTTATACTAAGTATTATTTGTGTTTTAATAATTTGCGCTTGTTTTTATCTTGCAGAAATAATAAAGTTAGAAATTGTCAGAACTATATTGTACATAATAATTTTTTGTGTTATTTATTATTTGAGAAGCAAACTAAAAGTCAGAGTATGATCTTAACATCCGAAAACTCTAATAGATATTACTCACTTAATCACCACAAACTTCTCCTGATAAACCACATCCGGATTTTTCACAACCAATAAATATACTCCATTCATTAAAGAACTCACATCAAGTTTTGTGAAGCTTTCTTTTGTGGTAAGTTTTATTTTTTCTTTTCCTTGCAGGTCTACAACCATTATTTCCGAGACTGAATTTTTCGAAAGAGAAATGTTCAATTCATTTGATGTTGGGTTAGGGGAAATAGATAATGATGAAATATGATTTTCAATAATGCCTACGGGGCTACTGATGTAGATCGTATCGATTAGAGTGTTGTATTGCAATTGATAACCTCCCCATGAAATTGCATTGGAATAAACTGACAAGTAAAAAGTATCAGTTCCGGAATAAGTTGGTGGGACTAGCATAGAAATGGTTGCTATAGTGTCACCCGCAACCTGTGCATTAATGTGATTGGTTCGGCATATAACTACGGAATTTAAATTAAAGTTACCTGGATTGAAATTGAAATATGAATATAGATCTGTCAACGGGTTACCAAATGAAGTTGTATTGACTTCAAGCGAACTACTGGTCAGATTCAGATGAATTCCTTGAGCAGTGGGACCAATGAATGTGTTAAAAGATAATCCGTAGATAGAATCAAAAGGAACGGACGAACTTCCGGCTATAACATCTAAAACCAGCGTATCGGCTGCATGAATAGAATTATTTCTGAATTCGAATCTTAAATCAGGAAGTGTCGGAGAAGATTGCTGTTGTCTTTGCCAATCTGGCCCTAGATTCCGGGGATAAAAATGATACAATAATGGTAATAGATCCGTTGAGTCTATCTGCCCATTTCCATCTACATCTGAAAACTTGTAATTAATTCCTGATTGGAATCTGTCTGTCCAGTTTTTTGAATATACTACGTTTTGCGTCCATCCCTTTACGAGAGAATCATGCGCTGGACCGGAAGTGCCCATTGCAGCAGCAACATAAACGGCATCATCTGCGAATCCTAAAACAGAATTATTATTTGCATTTCCCGGATAAAAATAACTCGTAGAATCAAGAACACTATTTCCATTGCTGTCAAGACGAGCTATAAACGGTGAATATCCGGTTTGCTGATAAACGAAGAACCATGTTCGCCACCCTCCACCGACAATGTATGATCCGGGTATGATTTCTTTAATAGCATGAAATCCGAATTGCGGGAATAAGGAGGTCTTCGTCCATTCTAAATTTCCATTGAGATCATATTTGTTGATCTCGGCATTGTTTACACTATCCTGAAATGTTGTTATAAATCCACCATCAGAAGTAGGAGCAGAGTAAAATGCATGTATCGGTAAGTCCCATATAACATTTCCATTTTGAAGACCGATTTTCATTACTCTTGCATTCGATTGAGCAAAAATATAAAGTGAGTCGAAGGAGATGATCTGGAATAAGCCTGAAACATTTAGATTCCACATTGGGTTGCCTGCAAAATCTTCTTTTTTAATTGTATCTGTTTTTATATTAAGTATTGCACTATCAGTTGTCGCAGTGAGATTACCTGTAAATGGATATCTGTTTCGGATAAAATTACCATTTATGTCAAGTTCTACCAGTGAATCAAAAAACTGAAGAAGATATGTATTAGTAACTGTCGGTTGGAATGAGATTACATTCATAGTTGGGGTAGGGCCGTTGTAAGTCTTAGACCACTCAACAGTTCCATTTGAATCTCTTTTCTGAACAACATCTGTAACACCGGAGCCCATATGCCTGAAGACAAAACAACAGCCATCGTCATCTGTAACGTGGAAGCTAAAGCAATACTCAATATATATTCCACCAGATTGTGCAATACCTAAATCCCATATTATTCTTCCGGAAGAATCTGTTTTCACCAGATCGGTACGGTCACCTTTGGTCATTTGATATAAACCGAGAATATTCTTTGTTGATGTTATGCCTAAGGCAATTGGACCAACACTAACACTATCATTATTTTGGGATGGGAGCAAATAGTCAATGTTCAGAGTCTGAGACCAGGTTGATGATTGGCTGATTACGGATTTCGGAAAAAATAAAATTAGGAAGATTGCACTAAGAAGAGAGTTTTTCATGCACAAGTAATTATTAGATTTCAAATCTATCGTTTACTTTCATCTCAAATTTTAAATTTTCGCCAATGGAGGAATTTTGTAGGTGAAATTCGCTTGGAATTTTCAATACTTATTCTCCGGGGCTCTCAAATCTGTAGTATCTTTCAATTCCCCCGTTACCGTATTATCACCTTTAGCAGCACTATCCGGTTCCGCCATTTTCGAACTGTCAGGCAGATGCATGTTTTCAGTGTTGCTGTTGATCTGATCTTTATCGTAACCACCGTCGTTTGTATTTCTGTTGTCGCAGGCTGTTAAGGCGAAGAAGGTTATGAGCGAAAGGAGTGAAGCTATTTTTTTCATGTTAATTTTTTATTCAGAGAAGGAAAATAACGTACCATACAAATTCAAGCATTGCATATTTGGGCTTGAAATTATTTGATAAAAAGTTGCACTTTCCCTTGTTAAGTAAGCGAACATTCACTTATATTTGCGGCTGATTAAAGTCATAAGATGCGGTTAAGGGATAATTTAAAGGAAGATATTGTAAGGGAAGAAGCTATCAAAATGCTTGCTAATGAGGGATTTGACGGGTTTTCCATGAATAAACTGGCGAAGGTCAGCAACGTGTCTGTGGCGACTTTATACATCTATTATAAGGACAAAGAAACCTTGCTCAAAGTGATCGGGACAGAGATCGGACGGTCGTTTATGCAGAATACATTGAAAGACTTTTCTGCTAAAATGCCTTTTGCGGAAGGACTTAAAAAACAATGGGAGAACCGGTCTGATTTCGCAATTCAGTTTCCACTTGAAGTTGCCTGTTACGAGATCCTCAGACATTCAAATCACGGCGAATATATCAATGAAGAAAGTTTCAAGGATTTTAAAACCACAATGCAGGAATTTACTCATAATGCTATCGAAAGAAAAGAACTGATACCACTTTCAATTGAGGCTTTCTGGAGTGTTGCATACGGACCACTTTATACTTTACTGCGTTTTCATAATGAAGGTAAAAGTATTGGCGGAAGAAAATTTATATTCAATAAAAAAGTAATGGACGAAGCGTTTCAACTTACTATCAAAGCACTGACTCCATGATCTTAGAAATAGAAAAACCGACAGTTATGTCAATCGATTATAATCAGATCCTCCTTTTTAAAACGAACATCCGGTCTGAGGATGATAAAAAATGTATTGAACCAATTCTCAATTCACATAAGAAGATCAGTGAATGGAATGTGGATACAGAAGATGTGGATTGTGTGCTGCGAATTGTTTCGCATTCATTGACACATGATCATATCATCAGTGAAATAAAAAAACTTGGATTTCAGTGTAACGAATTAATTTAATTTTTAAATGAATCAACCAAAATCTCCGGCAGTTAAATTTACCGGATATCAGAAATTTGTAATTGCTTTACTTGCTCTTACTCAGTTTACAGTCATACTTGATTTTATGGTCATGTCACCTCTTGGTGATCTGCTTATGAAATCACTCGACATGAATCCATCCAATTTCGGTATTGCTGTTGCAGCTTATGCATTCAGCGCCGGGATCTCAGGATTGCTTACTGCAGGATTCGCAGATAAATACGACAGAAAAAAATTGTTCTTGTTTTTTTATGTTGGGTTTATTTTAGGAACGATCATGTGCGGACTTGCAAATTCGTACCATGTCCTGGTTGCAGCAAGGATCATCACAGGAATATTTGGCGGAGTGATCGGTTCCATTTCTATGGCAATCGTTGCTGATCTATTTTCAATTCAGCAACGCGGACGTGTTATGGGATTTATGACGATGGGTTTTGGAGCGAGTCAGGTATTGGGAATTCCTATCGGACTTTATCTTGCAAATATCTGGGGCTGGCATGCGCCATTTTTCTGGGTAGCTGGAATGGCAGTAGCTGTAGCAGGACTTATTGCCTGGAAATTAAATCCGTTGACGGCGCATCTTGCATTACAAAGTGATAAGACTGCAGTAAAACATCTCTTGCATACGATTGCAAAAAAAGAATACAGGATCGGTTTCTCCGCAACGGCTTTACTTTCTATCGGCGGTTTTATGATGATGCCTTTTGGTAGTGCGTTTGCTGTAAACAATCTGAAGATAACTCAGGAGCAATTACCAATTCTATTTATGGTTGCAGGTATCAGTACGTTGATCATAATGCCCATCATAGGTAAGATCAGCGACATGTACGACAAATTCAGGATCTTTGCATTGGCATCTTTATGGATGGTAATGGTCGTACTATTTTATACTAATCTTGGTCCTTCACCATTCTGGTTAGTAATGGTATTCAACGTCCTGATGATGGCCGGTATCATGGGAAGAATGGTTCCATCTGTTGCTCTCACAAGTGCAATTCCAGATATGTCGGACAGAGGTGCGTTTATGAGTATAAATGCTTCCTTACAACAAATTGCCGGCGGTTTCGCAGCTGCAATAGGAGGAATGATCGTAGTGCAAAAAGATAAATTCAGTCCGTTGGAACATTATAATACGCTTGGGTATATTGTAGCTATTATTTCGCTGATTGCAATTTTTATGATTTACAGGGTAAGTGAAATGGTCAAACGACGTAGTGGTTATAAAAAAGTGATCAACGAACCGGTTTTGGTTGGAGAATGATTTAGTACTTGAAGAGAGATTAATAATTAATAATGTTATGGAAGTTATCTAAGGTCGTTTCAGTAATGTAAGATTTTTTTTAACACTAAGATCACTCAGTTTTTAGCACAAGTTCACAAGTGAAGTTTCAATTACGTGTTCTTGTGACAATTTTTAGTGGTCTTAGTGTTTAATTTTTTAAGCATAATATTATTTAAAAACCGAATCATCGACACCTTTATTGATCAGGTAATCCATCATCACCACAGTAATCCGTCCTTGCTTTTCTTTTGTTTCTTCTTTGGCTTTGGTGTTATTGATATCTGCAGCTACACTTTTTGGGATCTTGAATTTTTTTATGTCGACAGTGAAAATGATCTTATCGGGTAATCCATAGGCAGACTGTGCGCCATAAAAATATTCTGTCAGAATGGTTCCGTTTGTTTTAGTTGTCATCTGCGCTTTATGCACCAATGAAGTTTTTTCATCGATCCAGAGTCTGCCAAGAATGAGATCACTCGTATCTGCCAAAGGAATAATACTGACAATTGTAACAGGCAATTCTTTGAAAACCTCTTTTGCCTGGATCATTGCTGTGAATGAATTGGTATCAGCCAGCATTTTTGTCAACTGATCAAAATTTTGCCGGGGTAAAATTGCAATACTTTTTGAATCGACTTTAAATTTATCATTCTTCTTGAAATAAACATTTGCATTGATCGGAAGCATTTTCAAAAAAGGAAGATCAACACGGATATTTGCTTTTGCGGAATAATTATCTGCTTTCTGAATTTTCTGATAAACACTCCGGAGTATCGAATTAGCAGACTCATTCTGTGCAGACAGATCGATTGAAATGATGCATAGAACTATGAGTATAAATTGAATCCGGATTCTCATGACAAAATATCTTTTTTGTTGAATTTGTAGATAGCAATACCAAGTAATCCGAAAATGTGAACAACTAATACAATTATTGATGTACGAATCTGCTCAACAGGTATTGGATCTTCGAAGAAACTTCGCCACGAAGCCATGTGCGTTGTAAACAGGAGCGGAGTTATATTTTCAAATACGGGTACGTCCAGTGTACCTATGATCGTGAAGAGAATTATAAGACCCATTGTCGATACTATTGGACCAATCGAATTATCAGAGAAGCAAGAGAAAGTTAATGAAAGTGTTGCTATCATTATCAAAGCCAGATATGCAACCAGAAATCCATAGAAGAACCGCATTCCGACATCACCGGCCTGAATAATATTCAGTCCATCGCTTTTTAAAACCATGAGATCGCCTGGACCAAACAAAAACTTACTTACGAATATTGCCAGCAATGCCATCCAAAGTAAAACTATGAGTGTATAAAAGCATCCGGCAAGATATTTTGAAAGTAAAATACCTGTTCTTGAAATTGGTTTAGTAAGCAGTAAACGAATCGTACCCATTGCGCCTTCACCGGAAATAAGATCACCGGTAACGAATGCTATCAGCAACGGCACATGAATGATGAGCATATTCAGAATGATGAATGCCATCAGATTTCCGTTCAGAATATTTCCTGTAAACGAAAGTGATTGTTCGAAAGGAGCAGTGATGAATGAAATGTATGTCATTCCATCCAGTCGCATGGCAAACAATATCACACAAATGATCAGAGTGATCGCTGCAATACCAATGTAACTTCTCGGTTTGCTGGCGATCTTCAGGATCTCATTGTATGTGCTTTTTAAAAACATCAGCTATTGATTAACTTTAAAAAATAATCTTCGAGTTTTCTTTTTGATTCAATGCTATAAACAGATATTCCCGAATCAGTCAATAATTTATTGCACGCAGGAATTTCATCTTTTGACAGATGAAGAAGAATCTGATCATTCGAAGTTGATTGTATAGCATTTGGAAATGCTTTTTGCAAAATGACGATCGCTTTATTCTGATCATTTACTGCGAAGGAAACGAGTAGAACTTTTTCATCAAGCAGTTCACGCACATTTCCCTGCACCAGAGTTTTCCCTTTGCTGATGATGACCATTCTATTAGCGATCAATTCAATTTCTGAAAGAATGTGAGAGGAGAGGAGTACTGTTTTATTCCTTTCATTTTTTAATTGAAGGATCAGATTCCGGATATCAAGTATTCCCTGTGGATCGAGTCCTGTAGTTGGCTCATCTAAAATGATAAGTTTGGGATCATGAATCAAAGTCTGTGCAATGCCAAGCCGTTGCCGCATTCCATGTGAAAAGCCATTCACTTTATCGTTTTCCCGGCCTTTTAATCCGACAAACTCAATTACTTCAGCGATCTTACTTTTAGAAACATTTTTTCCGGAAACTCTAGCAAAGATCTCCAGATTTTTTTGCGCTGACAGATATTTATAGAAGTCAGGTTTTTCAACAATACAACCGATCTCAGCTAAGATCTCTTTTCTGTTTGCATTCAATTCTTTCCCGAAAATTTTGATTTCACCTGATGTCGCGCTGATAAGAGTCAACATCGTTCTGATAGTGGTACTTTTTCCTGCACCATTCGGTCCTAAAAATCCAAACACATCGCCCTGAAAAACATCAAATGAAACATCATCAACTGCCCTGAACTTTCCGTAATCTTTAACCAGATTTTTTACTTCAATAATTTTTTCCACTTGCGACATTGACTGATGAACAAACGAGACGGGTACAAGTTTCTTTTGGTAAGTAGTAATTAGTGATTAGTAAGTAGCACTGATTACATTTTTACAAAACTAGCTCTTATTCATCATTAATGAACCATTTTGCTGATATAGTGCATCTGTTCTCCAATTTTGCACAATGTGCTACTCACAACTTACCACTCACTACTTACTATTCTCTAAATTGCAGATATTCAACTAGTTACGTATAATTACCTGATAAGCAAGCAATTTGCAACAATTAATTTGCTATTGAAGTATAAATAGTCGTACATTTGTATACTTCTCAAGAAGATTGTATTCCGCGTAGTTTGTAATTTCATTAAATCACAAGTCGAGTTTTCACATTTTTCTTAGTAGTTCAACCTTGGATGTTTAACAATGAATTTTCGAGGAAAAACAACACTTATTAATAATTAATGACATTTACAAAATTAGGTCTCAACCAACCCTTGGTTGAAGCTTTAATTACCAAAGGGTACCTTACTCCAACGCCTATTCAATTACAATCGATCCCTCTTATATTAGAAGGAAAAGATATTTTCGGATGTGCACAGACAGGAACAGGGAAGACAGCGGCATTCGCACTTCCAATTTTACAATTTCTTAACGACAAGAAAGATCCTTCTCAGAAACGTACGATCAAAGCATTAGTGCTTGCTCCGACACGTGAACTTGCGCAGCAGATTCATGATAGCTTCCGGATTTATGGTTCTAATTATAAGATAAACAGTGCCGTAGTTTTCGGTGGTGTTTCTCAGGTTGCTCAGGTTTCTACCATTAAAAATGGTGTGGATATACTGGTTGCAACACCGGGACGTTTATTAGATCTAATGAACCAGGGTTATATTAAATTGAATACTATTGAGTATTTCGTTTTAGATGAAGCGGATCGCATGCTTGACATGGGATTCATTAATGATATCAAAAAAGTTATCGCTAAACTTCCAAAAGAACGCCAGACTTTATTCTTCTCAGCAACTGTTTCTCCGGAAATTAAGACGCTTGCCAATTCAATTTTGGTTCGACCGGCTCACGTTTCTGTGACTCCTGTTTCATCGACTGCAGAAACTGTTAAACAAACGGTTTACTACGTAAAGAAAGAAGACAAACGGAATTTGCTGAAGCACGTTCTTACTAATAATGCAATTGAACACGCTTTGGTCTTTACAAGAACTAAACGTGGCGCTGATCGTGTTGCAAAAGACCTGAATAAAGACGGAATTAAGGCCGAAGCTATTCATGGTGATAAGTCGCAAGGTGCCCGTGAAAGAGCACTTAAAGGCTTTAAAAATCGTTCAATCCGTATTTTAGTGGCAACTGATATCGCTTCCCGTGGTATCGATGTGGACAAATTGTCACATGTGATCAACTATGAAATCCCTGAGCAGGCCGAAACGTATGTACACCGGATCGGAAGAACCGGAAGAGCAGGAAGTGAAGGAATTGCATTATCTTTTTGTACACAAGAAGAAGTTTCTTATATTCGAGACATAAATAAGCTGATCAAAAAAAATATTGAGATCGTAAAATCTCATCCTTATTCTTAAGAACAAACCCAATAACAACTAATAACCAATTAAATAACAAAACAATGAAAAACGGAGTAGTAAAATTCTTCAACGAGCAAAAAGGTTTCGGATTTATTAAAGACGAAAATGGACAAGAAATTTTTGTTCACGTAACAGGTCTAACACAAAAAATTCGCGAGAATGATAACGTAACGTTTGACGTTCAAGACGGTAAAAAAGGCTTGAATGCAGTCAACGTAAAGCTTGCATAATTGAAAACCAAAAAAACCTTGAGGGTTGCTGAGCTAATCGGCAACCCTCTTTTTTTTGTCTGCGATTTTTGACCTGGATTAAATTGATTAATGGATTACCGGGAAAATTTTGAAATGGATTTTTGGATTTCATTTTCAATATTTTTTGCGAAGAAATTTCACTTCAATTTTAAGGGAGTTTTCTTCGCAAAAATTCACACATATCAGCGAGTAATCTAATAATCCATTAAAATGCACATTAATAAATATACCCGGTAATCCAGAAATCCATTAAATCCCGGTAAAAAATCCCGGCAAAAAATCAGCTTCACAGTTCAGATCGCAATTTCAACAGTTCACAGAAAAGTAGTTTGATACAAAGTACATCCTGATTAATCTTGTATCAAAATTCAAGCAATGAAAAATATTCTCTTCACCGGATTAATCATTCTCACAACTGCACTTTTTGCTGGTGCCCAGATCAGCTCTCAAAATTTACGAGGTGTAATTGTCGACAAGCAATCGCAGTCGCCCATTCCCGGTGTCACAGTTATTATTCTTGATTCAACAAAAAATGTTGGAACTACAACAGACATCAATGGAAATTTCCTGATCAAAGATATTCCTATTGGACGAGTTTCCATAAAAGCGATATTGATGGGTTATTCACCTGTAATTTTGCGCAACCTAATTTTAGATTCAGGTAAAGAGCTCGTTGTAAATTTAGAAATGGAAGAACAGGTTGCAGACCTGAAAGAAGTTGTGATCTCTGCCGGTCAGGATAAACGTGTTGCAATAAATGAAATGGCTACTGTCAGTGCCCGCTCTTTCTCTGTTGAAGAAACGAATCGGTATGCAGGTTCGTTAGGTGATCCTTCTCGGATGGCTGCAAACTTTGCCGGTGTATCAGTTGCAGGAGATTCCAGGAATGATGTTGTGATCAGAGGTAATAGTCCGACAGGATTATTATGGCGTCTCGATGGTGTAAACATTCCTAACCCTAATCATTTTGGATCATTAGGTACAACCGGTGGACCGGTAAGTATTCTGAATAACAATCTTCTCGACAATTCTGATTTTATGACCGGTGCTTTTCCGGCGGAGTATGGAAATGCACTCAGTGGAGCATTCGATCTAAAAATGCGTAGAGGTAATAGTGAGAAAAATGAATTCATGGGTCAGATCGGTTTCAACGGTTTTGAAGTTGGAGCTGAAGGTCCGATCGGTAAAAAGAAAAAATCATCTTATCTCGCCAATTACAGATATTCAACACTGGGTTTGTTGAACGATCTTGGAATTAAATTCGGTTATAGTTCTATTCCGCAGTATCAGGATCTGTCATTCAAAATAGATATTCCCACAGGAATTAAATATGGCCGTTTTTCTATCTTCGGAATCGGAGGTAAAAGTTATATTGAATTACTTGATAAAGATAAAAAGGAAGGCGATTTTACTGTCAGCGGTTTTGCTGAAGATACTTATTTCAGATCTAATATGGGTGTAATAGGAGTTTCACACAAATTATTTTTCAACGAGAATACAAGTCAGACAATAAACTTATCTGTATCGGGCACAGAAAATATTGTTTCGGTTGACAGTTTATACAGCAATAAAGAAAGTAAAATTCTTCGCTATGGAAATAATTCTTCTGAAGCTAAATATTCTCTATCGTACAATATCAATAAAAAATTCAGTTCGAAAAATACTGTCAGCTTTGGATTTATCTCTGATGCAATTGGTTCTAATTATTCAGATAGTCTTCTTGAGAATTCGACATACTATAGAAAACTGACTAATATATCCGGTACTAGTGCATTGATTCAGGGCTACGGTAAATGGCAACATAAATTTTCAGACAAGTTCGTACTGAATTCAGGAATTCATTACCAGCAATTTCTTTATAATAATACCTATGCAGTTGAGCCACGCTTAGGATTAAAATGGAATTTTACAGAGAATCAATCCTTCAGTGCAGCTGCTGGAATGCATAGTCAGATTCAGACAATGAGTTTATACTTTTATGAGACTGAATTGCCAGGTAATAATTATATCAGAACAAATAAAGAAATGGATATGACACATAGTAATCACTATGTAATTGCATATGACAATCAGTTTTCACAGAATTGGCGAATTAAAGTTGAAGCATACTATCAGCAATTAAGCAACGTTCCTGTGGAATTGAATTCAAGTACCTATTCTACATTGAACATTGGTGCAGATTATGTCACACCAAATGAAGATAGTCTGGTCAATACAGGAACCGGGAAAAATCTTGGCGTAGAATTCACCCTGGAAAAATTTTTTGCCAAAAACTATTATTTCCTTCTTACAACTTCAGTCTTTGATTCAAAATATAAAGGCAGTGACGGGATAGAACGTAATACAGCTTTCAATGGAAATTATACAGCAAATTTACTGGCCGGTGCAGAATTCAATCTTGATCCGAATAAAAGGAAAGTTCTTACATTGAACGGAAAATTTACAGTGGCCGGTGGTAAGCGCTATGTACCTATTGATCTGGAGCGTTCTATTTCAAATAATGAAGCCGAATACAACTATGATGAAGCTTACAAAAATAAGTACAGTGATTATTCCCGGCTGGATGCTAAAATTGGTTTCAAATTGAATGGCAAAAAAGTTACGCAGGAATGGGCATTTGATATTCAAAACATTTTAGCAACGAAAAATGTTTTTCAGAAAGTTTATAATCCTACAACAAGAAGTATTCAGACTGAATATCAACTTGGCTTTTTTCCAATGATGACTTACAGAATATTATTCTAACATTGATTTAATCTGTCAGAAGTGAAAAAGATTTTGAGGAGCCGGTTCTTTTACATGATCATTGTCGGGGTCATTATTCATCTTTTGCTGGGATTATTGTCTGCAGCAGAAGAATGGAATGATCAGCTGATCGGGACTTTTATTTCTATTTTCATAACAATTATCGTATGGGAAGGAAGTGTTCAGATTGACAGGTACATGAACAAAAAGATACCATGGGAATCATCGCCTTCGAGACGTGTTATGCTTCAGGCATTTTTTAGTTTGGTGTACAGTGCCGGAACTATCTATGTATTACTTCTTTTCTACAATTATGTTCTCTGCAAAGTACCGGCGAGTAAATCAGATGCAATGGTGTCAGCATCGCTGATAATCGGAGTACTTGTCACATTGGTTTTAGTTACTGTACAGGTAAGTGTACATTTTTTCCATCGACTAAAAGTTTCATTGGTAGAAATTGAAATGCACAAAAAGGAAAGTCTGCAAGCTCAATTGGAAAACCTGAGAAACCAGATCAATCCGCATTTTTTATTCAATAATTTATCAGTCCTTTCATCGCTAGTCTATAAAGATCAGGATAAAGCAGTAGATTTTATTGATCAGTTGTCAAAAGTCTATCGCTATGTCCTGGAGAATAAGGAAAAGGAATTAGTCGACTTAAAATCAGAATTGAAATTTATTGAATCCTATTGTTTTTTATTAAGAATTCGTTTCGGAGAAAATATTAAGTTTGATTTTAAGGTGACAGCTTTAGAATCAGAGTTGTTTATTGCACCAATGGCTTTACAACTTCTGATAGAAAATGCGATCAAACACAATGAAATTTCAGAAGAACTGCCATTGGAAGTGAAAGTTTTTATTGAGGGGAAGTATCTTGTTGTTTCGAATGTGATACAATTGAGAAAGGGATTTGTTGAAAGTTCAAAAACAGGATTGAAAAATATTATTGCCAGATATGATTATTTCACAGAGCTACCGGTTGTAATTTCCGATGCTGACAATAATTTTGTTGTTAAAATTCCGCTGCTGGAAACTGAATTTATCCGGGAATGATTAAAATATCAATGAAATCATGAAAGTACTTATAGTTGAAGATGAAAAACTTTCTGCTGAGCACCTGGCACTCTTGCTTTCGAGATTAGAGCCGGATTATGAAGTGGTGCATATCTCTGAATCTGTGAAACGCACAATTGCATTTCTTGAATCAGGAATGAAGGTTGATCTTATCTTCATGGATATTCATCTGGCTGATGGAATCAGTTTTGATATTTTTGAAAAAGTGAAAGAGACAGCACCAATTATTTTCACAACTGCATTTGATGAATATGCTATCAAGGCCTTTAAGGTGAATAGTGTTGATTATCTTTTAAAGCCAATTGGCAAAGCTGAATTAAGAGCTTCGATTGATAAGTTTAAGATAATGAGCGATAATGTAAAGTCAGATCAATCGGAAAAACTGGAAGAAACTTTTAACATAATAAACCGTCGGTACAAAAACCGTTTTATGGTTCGTAGCGGAGAACAGATCCAGTCTATTCCCGTTGAAGAAATTTCGTTTTTAATTTCTGAAGACGGAATTGTAATTCTTGTCACGAAAGCAGGAAGTCGTTTTGCCCTGGATCAGAGTCTGGATACGAATGAGGTCTTATTGAATCCGGAACAGTTTTTCAGGATCAGTCGCAAAGTGATCATAAATTTTGAGAGCATTAACAAAATCGTTTCACACCTGAACAGCAGATTGAAAATTTACGCCAACCACTTGAATGAAGACGATGGAATTGTCAGTCGGGAGCGAGTAGGTGATTTTAAGTTGTGGCTGGATCGGTAATTCGATCCTACTGATCTCGAATACCAGCAAAATGTTGATTTTCAGAATAAAAATCGTTTAAGTATTCGGTTAATAAATCTACAGGAAGACCTCTGAAAACGGGCTTAAATGCTGAAAAATCGCTTATCTTTGCAGAAAATAAAAATAAGCTTTGGCACTAATAAAATCAATTTCCGGAATCAGAGGAACTATTGGCGGGAAACCCGGTGATGGATTGACTCCGGTGGACATCGTAAAATATACAGCGGCATACGGAACATGGATGTTACGTAGAAAAACATTTACTAAAAAACCTGTTGTAGCAATAGGACGCGACGCCCGGATCTCCGGCGAAATGGTTCAGAATCTTGTAGCAGGAACTTTGAAAGGACTGGGTATAGATGTTATCTATCTTGGATTATCTACAACGCCAACTGTTGAAATGGCTGTTACAGACATGCAGGCTGATGGTGGTATCATTTTAACTGCTTCGCATAATCCTAAACAATGGAATGCATTGAAGTTACTCAATGAAAAAGGAGAATTTATTTCTGCTGCTGATGGAGCAGAAGTTCTTCGTTTGGCAAATGAAGATGATTTTCAATTTGCTGAAGTAAGTAAGCTGGGAAAATTCGTCAGCGAACCTAACTATCATCATAAGCACATCGATAAAATTCTTGCTTTACCGTTGGTTGATGTAAATGCAATCAAAGCAAAAAATTTCAAGATCGTAATTGACTGTGTAAATTCTTCAGGAGGAATTGTCGTTCCTGCATTGCTTCGTGCACTTGGAGTCGACGATATCATTGAATTGTATTGCGAACCGAATGGTCAGTTCCCGCATAATCCTGAACCTTTACCTGAGCACCTTGGAGATATTTCAAAGGAAGTGAAGAAAAGAAATGCTCACCTTGGAATAGTTGTTGATCCTGATGTTGATCGTTTAGCATTGGTTTGTGAAGATGGCGAAATGTTTGGTGAAGAATACACATTGGTAGCTGTTGCCGATTATGTTTTGAAAAACAAAAAAGGAAATACAGTTTCAAATCTTTCTTCAACCAGAGCACTTCGTGATGTAACAGAAAAAGCCGGTGGAAAATATTTCGCTGCTGCAGTTGGTGAAGTGAATGTAGTAGAAGCAATGAAAGCAAATGATGCTGTTATTGGTGGTGAAGGAAATGGCGGAATTATTTATCCTGAACTTCACTATGGCCGCGATGCTTTAGTCGGTATAGCATTATTTCTTACTCATCTTGCAAAATATGGAAAGAATGCTTCTATGTTAAGAGCAACTTATCCGAATTATTATATTTCAAAAAATAAAATTGAACTGACTGCAGAAATTAACGTCGATAAAATTCTTGAGGGAATTCAGACTAAATATCAGCGTCAGCCTATAAATACGATCGATGGAGTGAAAATCGAATTCGATCGTGAATGGGTTCACTTGCGCAAAAGCAATACTGAACCTATCATCCGGATCTATGCAGAAAGTCAGTCACAGACAACTGCGCAAAATCTGGCAGAGAAGATCATCTTTGATATCAAAGATATGATCAACGAAAAAATGATGAAAAATTAATTGCAACAAAGATCAGTCATGAAAATTTATCTTGATAATGCTGCTACAACTCCAATGGATCCGGAAGTTGTTGATGCTATGATTCCGGTGATGAAAAATCAGTTCGGAAATCCTTCATCTATTCATTCATGGGGTCGCGAGGTAAAGACTGCTATTGAGAATGCAAGAAAAAATGTTGCTAAATGTCTGAATGTTGCTCCTGCTGAGATCTTTTTTACAAGCGGTGGTACGGAAGCGAACAACACTGCTATCTTTTGTTCTGTAAGAGATCTGGGAGTAAAGCATGCTATTACTTCCAGGATCGAACATCATGCTGTGCTTCATACTCTGGAAGAACTTGAAAAAGAAGGTAAGATCAAATTAAGTTTTGTGAATCTGACTGACAAAGGACATATAGATCTAAAGCATCTTGAAGAATTATTGCAAGGATCAAAAGAGAAGACTCTGGTAAGTTTAATGCATGCCAACAATGAACTTGGAAATCTTTTGCCAATAAAAGAAGTGGGCGAGATCTGTGATAAGTATAATGCCATCTTTCATTCCGACACTGTGCAAACAATGGCACATTATGCATTTGATCTGAAAGATATTAAAGTACATTTTATTACCTGTGCGGCACATAAATTTCATGGACCGAAAGGCGTTGGTTTCTTGTACATAAATAACAAAGTAAAGATCAATCCATTCATTTTCGGTGGGGCACAGGAGCGTAATATGCGTGGTGGAACTGAGAATGTTTATGGTATCGTCGGTTTATCAAAGGCGCTGGACATTGCTTTCAGAGATCTGGAGGGACATCAAAAACATATACAGGAACTGAAAAGCTACATGGCCGATCAGTTGAAAAAAAAATATTCCCGGACTTGAGTTCAATGGCGATACGATTGGAAACAGTCTGTACACCGTTTTAAATGTTTGTTTCCCGCCAACAGAAAATTCTGAGATGTTATTATTCAACATGGACATAGCAGGAATCGCATGTTCAGGAGGCTCTGCCTGTAGCAGTGGAAGCAATGCAGGATCACACGTTTTAAAAGCTCTTTATGGAAATGCTGATCGTCCTTCTATTCGTTTTTCATTCAGTAAGTACAATACGAAAGAGGAGATTGATGTTGTTGTGGAAAAGCTGAAAGAGCTGTACTCGGTTGAAGTAAAAAATTCTTAATTTATAACTAATAGTGAATAACGAATAACGGGCAGTCTGGAGAGTACTTTCTAGATTGCCCGTTATTCGTTATTCGTTATTAGTTATTCCTCCGTTCCTGCTTCCGTTCCCGGATCATTTCCAAAAGTTTCTTCTTAAAGGCTTCTTCAGCACGATAAAGTTTTGCAACTTTTTGCATTGGTAAAACTTTTTTGAATTGGGGATGAAATTTTTTCTGGATATCCAATTCATTCTGATGAAAAATTATTTCTGAATCTACCAGTTTCTCAAGTTCAGAATCCGACATTGAATTTAAATCTGTCTGGTCATTCAAAATGTTCTGACGACGGCCTTTGCGAAGCACTTCCATTTCGTCCTGATATTTATTGTAGACCGGCCAGAATTCTTTTGCTTCTTCACTTGAAAGATCAAGGTAGTCTGTTATGAAACCGATCTTCATAGCTTCTACTTTTTCCTTTCTGGGACGGTTCTCCATCCGGCCTCCGCCCGGTTGAGCGATTGCGTTTTCAATTAGGAGTATATTGAAAAGAAGGAAAGTTAACAGGATGTATTTTTTCATAGGTTTTTTTCTAATTGAGAAATGTCAATGTCATGATCAAGAAGATACTGATCATATTCATCAGTCTGGCTATCATCTGATTGATTTGCTAAATATTCAATCATATCGATATCATCTAATGATTGAAGATATTGCGAATCGTCAATATCGTTTTCAGTGAATGTGTCATTGTTCAAATTAAAAGTTTGTGTTCTTGTGAAATAGAAATAACTACCAACGAAAAGCAAGATTGAAAATGTAGCCGGAATCAACCGTGAAGGATTGAAAAACCATTTCCATATTGAAAACTTATTCTCTTTCGCGGAAGTAATTCTATTGTTTATGATCTCAGGTAGTTTCTCAAAATAATCTGCAGGAACTGAAAACGGTTGCGTGACCGGTTGTTTTTCAAAATCAGGTAATGCATTAATAGAGTTCATGACCTTTTCAGATAGACCATCAAAGTAACCGTCAGGAACATTAAACGACGAATTGGAACTGCTGTTTTTTAGCATTTCCTTTAATTTGTCATCTGAAAACTCTTCATTTTTCATTGCATAACTTGGATAATTGCAGTGCCCATAGGTTTAACTGCCGGTAATGTATTTTTCGATCTTTTTAACGGCATGATGGTAATTTGCCTTTAAACCGCCTACTGAAGTATTGAGTATTTCAGCGATTTCCTCGTATTTCAGGCCATCAAAGTATTTCATATTAAATACTAATCGCTGTTGTGGCGGAAGTGTTAAAATGGCTTGCTGTAGCTTTAATTGGATCTTGTCACCGGTAAATAATGGGTCACTGATCATTTTATCAGCAAGTTCGTGCTCTACATCATCCAGAGAAATCGCAAACCTTTTCTTTTTACTGTTCAGAAAAGTAATTGATTCATTTGTTTCAATACGGTAAAGCCAGGTATAAAGCTGTGAGTCGCTTCTGAAACCATCCAGTGCTTTCCAGACTTTTATAAAAACATTCTGGATGATATCGTTTGTGTCTTCGTGATCAATTACGATCCGCCGGATATGCCAATATAATCTTTGCTGATATTTCTTTACCAGCAAATTGAATGCATAATGTCGGCTTCCTTCTTCACGAAATTTTTCGAGGAGCTCCTGATCACTGAATTCTTCAGTCATAGTTAAAATTTAGCTCCGCAATTATTTTTAAGAATGAATCATCTGACTTTTACGACTCATGACTTTCTCAACTGCCAGAACAATGTTTTCGGCTTCAAGACCGTATTTTTGCATCAATTGCTCCGGTGTACCACTTTCTCCGAATGAATCTTTAATTCCTACAAATTCCTGTGGCACCGGATGATGTTGCGATAACACGTGTGAGATTGCATCTCCTAATCCACCTGCGATCTGATGCTCTTCTGCACTTACAACACATTGTGTCTTGCGAACACTTTTTAAGACTGCCTCAACATCCAATGGTTTAATCGTATGAATATTGATGATCTCTGCGTCGATTCCTTTTGCAGCTAATAGTTCGCCTGCTTCAATTGCTTTCCAGACCAGATGTCCGGTTGCGAAAATACTTACATCAGCACCTTCATTAAAAATTACAGCCTTACCGATTTCAAATTTCTGATCAGCAGGAGTGAAGATAGGTACGACAGGTCTGCCGAAACGCAGATAAACGGGACCATCATGTTCAGCGATTGCAAGTGTTGCCGCTTTTGTTTGATTGTAATCGCACGGATTGATCACAGTCATACCAGGTAGCATTCGCATCATTCCAATATCCTCAAGTATCTGATGAGTAGCACCATCTTCACCAAGAGTAATACCTGCATGTGATGCACAAATTTTTACATTCTTACCTGAGTAGGCAATACTCTGACGAATCTGATCATATACACGTCCTGTAGAAAAATTTGCAAAAGTTCCTGTGAAAGGAATTTTTCCACCAATAGTAAGTCCGGCAGCAATTCCCATCATATTTGCTTCAGCAATTCCTATCTGAAAAAATCTTTCAGGAAACTCTTTTTCGAATGCATCCATCTTCAATGATCCTGTAAGATCAGCACATAGAGCGACAACATTCGGATTGCTTCTTCCTAATTCAACAAGTCCTGCTCCAAATCCGGAACGGGTATCTTTTTTTTCAGTGTAAGTATATTTTTTCATGGAATATGTTTTTCAGTTTAGTGGAACAATACTTGACTCGCCGGAGACAACAGAAAATTCTTTTTCAATTGTGTAAATACTTTCTCTTGAATTTTTAGGACGATAGATCACTTTGTATTTTCCCGGTTGAAGTACTATTGTTTGTTTAGTTAGATCATTATTCAAATTTATGACCCACTTCAGATTTGAATGGTCATAAGTATAAATGCTGCCATATCCCTGATTGTTGGTCAGCAGGGTAACAATACCGGGATGCGGAATACTCACTGTTGTAAGTTTGCTCTGAGAAATATCTACATTCTCAAGATTTATTCTTGGTGTTGTTAATATTTCAAGATCGTATTTGCCAACAATATATCTTTCCGTTGAATTCTCATCCTGCAAATTCAGCGTTTGCATTTTTCCATGCTGACGAACGATATATTGAACTTTTTTGTATTCACTTCTTCCATCAAATTTAAGGATGAGATCACCTTGCGGAGCATCAATTCCAATGATGGTATGTTTACCCGGTATTAAAATTACAGAATCTTTTGATACAGGAGGAATTGTATGAGCAACAATTTTATAGACTGGTAGTGGATCAATTACCAATGTATCCGGATTTCCTTTGGAATTAAGTGTGTGTATGTAATTGTACTTGTCTTGTCCGGTGAACATATCATAAAACGTCATGTTCACATTTGTTTCTGTCGGATTGCGATTGATATCCAGTAGATTTACCTGCAGCGTTGTATTGTTCAATGCTTGTGAGATCACAATATTCAAAGCGTCTCGGAACATTGTTTCATTTGTAGCATCAAAATATCTTCCTACACATTCAAATGTTTTTTTCAACGATTCATCAAGACCTAAACCGATCACAAAAGGTTTCAGGAATATTCCTTTTTTCTGTAATGCCAGTGAAATTGCACATGGGTCACCGCCACATTCTTCAATTCCATCAGTAATAAGGATGATAATATTTCGCGACGGACTTTGCGGAAAATCATTGCCGCAAAGTTCAAGTGATTTTGCAATTGGAGTAGTGCCACGTGGAACAAGGTCTTTCAACACTTGTTGAATTGTAGAAATGTTTCCTTTTGAAAAAGGAACTTCCAGTTTACTGTCATCGCAATCCTGAGGCGGAAAATTTTTCTGATGACCGTATACACGCAGAGCAACTTCAAGGTTTTTTACATAACGAAGGCTGTCCATTAATTGCTTCATCAGTAATTTTGCGACATCGATCTTTGCTCCGCTCTGCCACCGGCCGTACATAGACTGTGAAGCATCAAATAAAAATTCAATTCTGGTCAGCTGCGGACTATCAACTTTTTTATTCTGTGCAAAGGAAGAACTATTGCAGAATAAAAAAATCAAGAGAAGTATTCTTCCTGCTATTGATATTTTTGTTTTGATAAATTTATGTTTTGAAGACTTCAATTTAGAAATCACCTAAAGTTTCTTCCAGTTGAGAAAGTGCTTTTTCAGTTTGCTCAGCATTTGGTGCTATACCATGCCATTTGTGTGAACCCATCATAAAGTCTACTCCCTGACCCATTTCAGTTTTCATCAATATGACAACCGGTTTTCCTTTTCCTGTCAACGACTTTGCTTTTTCCAGTACTTCAACGGTTTCAGACATGTTGTTGCCGTCCATATTCAGAACAGTCCAGCCGAAACTTTCGAACTTCGGCCGCAGATCACCATAAGGTAATACATGATTTACTGAGCCGTCAATCTGTTGCTCATTAACGTCAATTGTAGCAATGATATTGTCAACTTTTTTAGCACCCGCATACATGATTGCTTCCCAGTTCTGACCTTCCTGCATTTCACCATCACCGCAAAGGCAATAAACAAGATGATCGTCCTTCAAAAGTCTTTTTGAAAGAGCGGCACCTATAGAAACGCTCAATCCTTGTCCAAGTGAGCCACTTGCAACTCTGACTCCCGGTAGATGTTCATGAGTAGTAGGATGCCCTTGCAAGCGTGAATTTATTTTTCTGAATGTTGCCATT
Organism: Bacteroidota bacterium; assembly: GCA_016711505.1. Classification (NCBI taxonomy): domain Bacteria; kingdom Pseudomonadati; phylum Bacteroidota; species Bacteroidota bacterium. The sequence goes on from JADJSV010000001.1 coordinate 205,026, forward strand.
TCATTAACCGGAAAATATCCGGCCCGTGAGAGCACACTATAGAATGCCGGAGAAATATGTCCATTACTCAGGAAGAACAGGTCTTCACCGTTTCCATCCATATTGAACTTATCGGATTTTATGGTCATCTGTTTAAAATACAGAGCAACCAGAAAATCAGCGCACCCTAATGATCCGCCGGGATGACCGGAATTAGCAAGATGGACCTGACGGACAATATCTCTTCTGACCTGAGATGCTATTTTTTCGAGTTCTTTTACGCTTTTCATAGGATTTTGCTGGAAATTGTGATTGGTTAAAAGTACAGGAATTGGGTTTAGTCAGGACGAATGACATCTGTTTTTTTCAACAAATAAATAAGTAATAGATCGTCAGAATCAGGAATTCCGGGCTATTCGGAAAGTTCGTCAAAAAAGTCATCCAAGGCCCTTCGGTCAAATTTTGTCGGCCGTCCGGTTCCAGGATCTCTGTAAATACCAGATCTTGCAATTCTGGTTTTAAAAGCTTCAATGTCAGCAAGAGGAGTAAGATCTTCGCAGTATTCTGAAACCAGCTTAGCAGGCAACCGATTCGTGGTCAGTTGTATCACTTTTAAAGTGCGTGTAAGTCCGGTTCTTTTGACAGAAATTGTATCACCCAAACGAACAATTCTTGATGCTTTTGCAGGCTGATCGTTAATCAGTATTTTTCCCTGATCACATGCGGTTGTGGCAATCGAACGCGTTTTATATTGCCTGACTGCCCATAAATATTTATCGATCCTTAATTTATTGTCGTCTTTCTCCATCTGTGCTAAGGTAAAAAGAAACTTAATAAAAATAGAGTGAGAACTGCGGAAGAGAAAATTACGTTTAAATTATTTCCCGCAGATCTCACACAACCCCGCAGATTTTAGCGCAGAAAATTATATTGCTAATTGATTTCTTGATCTGCGAGATTTGCGAGATCTTCGGGAGATTTTTTAGCGTAATTTTTTTTCCCGCAGATCACACAGATCCCGCAGATTTAGCGCAGAAATTTGTTTTCTTACTGATTCTTTTTATCTGCGAGATTTGCGAGATCTGGGGGGAGATTTTTTGGCGTAATTTTTTTCCCACAGATCCCACAGATCACGCAGATTTTGCGAAGAAATTATATTGCAATTGATTTCTTGATCTGCGAGATTTGCGAGATCTGCGGGAGATTTTTTAGCGTAATTTTTTTCCCGCAGATCTCACAGATCACGCAGATTTAGCGCAGAAATTTGTTTTCTTACTGATTCTTTTATCTGCGAGATTTGCGAGATCTGCGGGAGATTTTTTTGGCGTAATTTTTTTCCCGCAGATCCCACAGATCACGCAGATTTTGCGAAGAAATTATATTGCAATTGATTTCTTGATCTGCGAGATTTGCGAGATCTTCGGGAGATTTTTTAGCGTAATTTTTTTCCCGCAGATCACACAGATCCCGCAGATTTTTGCGCAGAAAAATATATTTCTAATTTTTTTTTATCTGCGAGATTTGCGAGATCTGCGGGAGATATTTTAGCGTAATTTTTCCCGCAGATCCCGCAGATTTAGCGCAGCTATAGTTCTTTAAATTGGAAATAAAGATTAGTTTTACAAAATCAATAACCCAGTTCACCTATATGAATGCAGAAGAATATAACCAGAAGTTTGCCAGAAGATTTGTGATCATTTCACTTTTGTTTTGTCTTGTGTTATTCTATTTCACACTGAATATTTTCTTAGACGGATTTCTTGGAGCAATCATTTTATATGTGCTTTTCAGACCAATGATGCGCAGACTGGTTGAAGTAAAGAAATGGAGAAAGTCCATGTCGGCGTTGGCAATTCTTGGAATTTCGTTTTTTATCGTACTGATTCCTGTTTATGTTATTGCTTCGCTGATCATTCCCAGAATTTACATGATCTTTTCAAATGGATCATTGACAATGGACGCCTTGATGAAGGCCGATGCACAATTTAAGCAGCTTACCGGTTTCAATATGCTGACAGAAGATAATCTTGCGTCATTACAAAGTTCAGCAACAGGTTTCATCACTAATTTTCTGGGTGAGTCGCTGAATATGCTTACTGACATTGCGCTGTTATATCTCTTTTTCTATTACCTCTTGGTGAATACAGGCTACATTGAAAGATCCCTCACTAAATTGATTCCGTTTACACAGGAAAAGATCGACAGATTTGCAAAAGAACTGGAAGATCAAACAAAAAGTAATGCATTGGGAATACCTTTACTTGCAATCTGTCAGGGAATTTTGCTGCTGTTGGTTATTGGATCTTTGGAGTGCCTGAACCTTTCTTCTGGGGATTAATGACCGGTTTCTTTCATTGCTGCCAATGATTGGTTCAGCACTGATCTGGATTCCCGCAGGAATATTTAAGTTGTCAGAAGGTGCAACCTGGCAAGGCGTTGCGATATTGATCTACGGAGTTGTTGTGATCGGTATGGTTGACAATGTTTTCGATTACTGTTTCAGAAAAAGTTTGCTGATATCCATCCATTGATCACGATTGTTTGGGGTAATCGTCGGACTTCAATTGTTTGGTATACCGGGATTGATATTCGGACCTCTTCTGATCAGTTATTTTATACTGCTTATAAAGATCTTCAGGGAAGAATTTTTGAAAAATTAATTTCTGAAAATATCTTCTTTGGTTTTAGGTCTCTTGTCTTCAAACCATGAAAAGCCTTTAAGACGAAGTTCATTTAAGGAAAGTTCTTTAATAGGGTAGAGGGTGCCGTCCGGCTGATTGAGAAGTGAGATCCCTTTGACTTTATTCTCTTCTATATAAATTGTAAGGTCACTGCAATCAGCTCGGTTTACTCCAAAGTTTTTTTCATTCTTATTTTTTGCATAATAGATCGTCTGACCATTTCCTGTAACATCAATTCTGTAAAGTTTATTATCAGAAAGTACACCTACCATATTTTTACCTCTTATCTGATTAAACCGTAATGAATCTAAAATTTCAACTGCGACACTATCTGCTTTTGAAGCTATGAATGAATTCCCGGTCAAATAAATGAATGTAATTTCAGAATTCGATGTCTGAAGTGTAATGCTGTCTGCGAAAAGTTGATTCGTACCGGACCAGATAACAGGGTCAGTATACAGGCGGATAGTAGAATCTGAGGCCAGGTATACTAATGAATCACATGATCCTTGCAGATCGTCTTTGAACAGTTTTACATGATGGAATGCAAAAATATTTTTTTTACGGTTTGTTGAATCAATTTTATTTTCACCAATAGCAAGTAGTGTGTCACCATGTAAAAATAAAGAATCGCCATCAATGATCTGTGTCATCATTGCCTGACCTGTTACCCAGCTACTGTCTGTCAGTTCATGATATTCACCATAATCACCGCTGATAATAATTCTGTTTACAGTATCAGTTATTGCTACATTACCAAAAACTTTTCCAATGCCTTTTAACCGGTCATAGAATACAGAGTCGCCCTGCAGACGTTGTTCTTTCGTTTGCAGATAAGAATTCTTGTTGAAATTTGATTTCTGAGTTTCGGTGTTGTACCAACCGCTTTCACAATAAATAATATTGTCTTTTGAAATGATCTGCGTTGGTCCAAGAAAAAATGCTGTTTTGTTTACTGTATTATATCGAAGAGTATCACAGGTCATTGTATATTTCGGATTGACTAATCTAACATCTCTTCTGAAGAAAAGGTCATGAGTAGAACTAAAAAAATATCCAAGTTTGCTGGTCAATACATTTTCACCATCCACAATATGTGCACTGTCAGAATAAGATGCAACATCTGATTCAAGGTTGTAATCAAGTTGCGATGTATTCAAAGTCATCTTTCGATCTGACATTATAACATTATCAATTACATGGGCGACTTTTGAATTACCATCGTAATTCAGCCTCTTTCCTGTAAGAGTAATGCTATCGCCTTGTGTTATACGAATGTTATTGTAAGCTTCCAGTCGGTTCTCATCCCGGAAAAGATATGCACTGTCGCAATACATAAAAGCATTCTGATGTTTAAAAGCAACATTACCGATCAAACGCGTTGCTTTTGCATTTAAGGACTGGTCAAATTCGCTCACGTCAGCATGAATCAATTCAATTTTATCACTTTTCTGTGCAGTGATTGAATCACAAATAAATATTGAGACCAGGCTCAAAAGGATCCTGATAAATGCGTTTAATTTCACGGATGCGAAAATACAAAAAAGGACCGGGATAGGCGGGATTTAAAAGTGATTTCTGGTTTAGCGGGCAGCCATAAAATCGTATACCTGCTTACTAATCGAATTAAGGACAGTTTTCAATTTCTGCTGATCGGAACCTCTGGTCATCACAGTGATCAGATAGGGTTTATTAGCAGTATAGATTATTGCCGTTTCATGCAATTGTTGTTCAATCGGATTGAACTTTTCTCCAAACTTATGTGCAATAGAAATTGTTTCCGGAAGAAGTTTGGTTAAGCCGTCGTGAAATTTTGATTTAGTCAAGAGATTCATCGCATATTCTGAATTTTGGGATTCAAGATATGATGAATTGAAGATTACGCGTAAAAATCTGCTGCACTCAGATGAAGTAATCGGATAATCAACTTGCTCTTTGGTAGGTACAGAAAGGTTAAGCGATCTGCACAAATCAAAATAAGTATTGGCGTTCATTCTCTGACTCAGAAGCATTGTAGCATCATTATCTGAATCAATGATCATGGCTTCCATCAATTCTTTTACAGTGTAAAATCTTCCTGAAGTTAAATGACCCGAAACAATTGATTGAACCGGCATTTCACTATAAGTTGCTTTGAACTGGATTCGTTGATTTAAAAGGTCAGGGTTATGTTCAGAGTCTTTCAGATAGGTGATCAGTGTAGCGATCTTCATCATACTGCCCGGACTGAATGTTTCTGAAGGATTTATAGAGAACCATTTACCTTGATCAAATTCACGGACATAAACTGAAGCTGACTTTAATGCACCGTTTGATTTTTCTGAATCCAGATATCCATTCAGATTTGACTTCAGGACATTATATATTTCATCCTCACAGTTTCTATCACCAAGAATTAATGGTCGGATAAACTTATAATTAGAATTTCTAATTATTTGAAAATCACAAGCATCTTTTAATTCAACTTGTTCGATTACTTTTACAGGATGAAGCTTTTGATAAAGTATGATTCCTCCGGCTATGAATATTGTTAAAAATAAAATATAGGCAGGAACACTTTTAGTAAGTAATTTCATGACGTTAATTAGGGACGACTAAATTATCTATTTTTCGATGAGCATCTTAATATTTGAGGTCAATTTCATGTAAAATTAATGCAATTAACATATTGAATATCAATAATATATATATAGAAGTACTTTTGCCCATCCCATTCGGTGGACTTTTCACCTACAAGGTACCTCTTGAAATGGCCGCCGGTGTTGCACCCGGAAAGCGCGTCATTGTGCCCTTTGGAAAGCAGAAGGTTTATTCTGCACTGATCAAAACATTATTCACGAACACACTTCACCGGAAAGTCTGAAAGAAATTCATTCTGTGCTTGATGATGCGCCGCTTGTAAATGAATTCAATTCAAACTTTGGGAATGGATGTCGGAGTACTATATGTGTTCTCAAGGAGAAGTGATGAACAGCGCACTTCCTTCAGCACTTAAACTTGCCAGTGAAACGAAAGTGATTCTTTCTCCCGATGCAGATCTCGAAAGTGAAGATCTGAATGCCAATGAAGAATTGTTTATAGCCGCACTTTCCAAAAAGCCCATGAACTAACGATCAGTGAAATTGCAGGGCTTTTAAAAAGTCGAGTGTTCATCAGATCCTGAAAGCGGTAGAAAAAAACTGATCATCATCAGCGAAGAGATCAATGCGCGATATAAACCAAAACTTGAAGCACGCCTTCGATTGGCTGAAGTTTATAAGAGTGATTCAGAAATGGAAAATCTTTTTCTGCAACTGGAAGAAGATCAACGGAAGAAAAAGCAACAGGAAGCATTAATGATATTTTTAAAATATCTGTATGAAGAATCTAATCGCGATTCTATTAAAAAAAATCTTGTCACTTCTCACCCTGATATTTCAAAAAGTTCACTTCAGACTCTCATTTCTAATGGAATCCTTATTGAATTCCATGTGCAGGTCGACAGAATTCTGATGCATCAGACGATGTTGTTCCGCCTGCACCCTTATCCGGTATTCAACTTAAAGCGCTACAAGAAATAAAAACGTCCTATGAAAAACACGATGTCACTTTATTGCATGGTGTAACTTCAAGCGGAAAAACAGAACTTTATATTCACCTCATCGAAGAAGCTGTTCAGGCAGGAAAACAAGTACTTTATCTTTTGCCTGAAATCGCATTGACTACTCAAATGATCACTTTAGGTTACAAAAGCATTTTGGAAAAGTGTTGGTGTTTATCATAGCAGATATACAGGTAATGAAAGAGTAGAAGTGTGGAACCATGTTTTGAATTTCCGGTCGGATGTAAATGGAAAACAATCGCAGATCATCCTCGGTGCAAGGTCGTCGTTGTTTCTTCCATATTCAAATCTTGGATTGATCATTGTTGATGAAGAGCACGATTCCAGCTACAAACAAAATGATCCTGCACCAAGATATAATGGAAGAGATACTGCAATGGTGCTTGCAAAAATTCATGGAGCAAAAAACGTTATTGGGATCCGCCACGCCTGCTTTAAAGTTATTACAATGCCGAACATGACCGATATGGAAAAGTAGAATTGAACGAGCGACATGGAGGAGTAGAGATGCCTGCAATTGTCGTAGCGGACATGGCTGAAGCAAAAAGAAAGAAGCTGATGAAGTCGATCTTTACACCTGTGTTGATCGATGGAATCCGCGAAGCTCTGCACAATAAAGAACAGGTAATTTTATTTCAGAACCGCCGTGGCTTTTCACCTTTTATTGAATGTCGTCAATGCAACTGGATTCCCCATTGCAAGAATTGTTCAGTGACTCACGTATCATAAAAACAGTAAAGCATTAAAGTGCCATTACTGCGGGTATCTGGAAAACCTTCCTGCATTTTGTCCGAATTGTTCAGATTACCATCTGGAAGAAAAGGATTTGGAACAGAAAAGATTGAAGAAGAGATTGCGATCTTTTTCCTTTGGCGCGTGTTGCAAGAATGGATCTTGATGCTACTCGTACCAGATCATCTTTTATGAAACTGATCACAGATTTTGAAGACCGTCAGATCGATATTCTGGTTGGGACGCAAATGGTAACCAAAGGTCTTGATTTCGATAATGTAAGTACTGTCGGAATAATAAATGCTGATCAGCTTTTGAACTTTCCGGATTTTCGGGCCTTTGAAAGAAGTTTTCAATTAATGCTTCAGGTTAGTGGACGCTCTGGCAGAAAGTTAAAACGCGGAAAGGTTATTATTCAAACCACTCAGCCGAACCATTGGGTGATTACTGAAGTTGTCAGGAATAATTACAAAGGATTTTATGTCCGTGATTTACATGAAAGGGAACGCTTCGGATATCCACCGCACAGCAGACTTATTGAAATTAATATGCGTCACAAAGAACTTGAATTGATTCAGGACGCGAGCAATCACTTTGGAGTTTTGTTAAGGGAAAGTCTTGGACCACGGTTAACCGGTCCGCATCTTCCAATCGTTTCTCGAATCAGAAATCAATACTAGGAATTTTTTAATTAAAGTCGAACGCGGAGGAGTGTAGTAGAAATAAAAAATGATCAAGGTCGCAATGACCAGATTCTATTCTAACAAAACGTATCATGGGGTGCAGATCATTCCGGATGTTGATCCGCAATAATTTTTGAACAGGTTTAAAATGTTTAAGGGGCTTAAAGTGTTGCTATGTACACCTTAAACCCCTTAAACATTTTACTATAATGAAATATTCCGTGTTCTTATTGTGAACTTGTGTTCTCAGTGTTTTTTAATAGGGCTTTGGATTCTACGTTTACTTTCTTATCAACTCAAGGAAACCGTGAAGCTGCCCCGAACGAGTATCCATGATCCAATAGTAAACTCCTTCTGATGCTTCTGTTCCGCCTTCGGTTCTACCATCCCATTTGAATCCGGGATTATTGGACTCATACATTTTTTTACCCCAACGATTGAAGATGATGATTCTGAATTGTTCGAAATAACACAGTGATTTCATTTCATAAAAATCATTGACGTTATCACCATTAGGAGTAAAGACGTTTGGAATACTATCAAGATCATCGAGGCAAGGACAATAATCGATCAGTACTGAATCGAATGCTGCACAGCCTTGTGTTCCATATCCAACAGCCACTGTAAATACTGACTGAAACCGGAAGTAGTAAGATTGAATCCTTCACTACCTGCCAGATCAGTTCCGTCTGATACAAAAGATGCAGGATTCCATGAATATGTGTAAGGACCAAATGTCGGATCGTCAACATAAACCTGAACTGAAGATTCACCACCATCGGTAATACATATCAAGGAAGAATCGATAGTAGCAACAATGTCTGATGTAACTGTAATTGTTCCTGCTGTATCTACAGGTATATAACAGAAACTATTTGTCAATTGAAAACCCAAATAGAATTGTGGCGTGTATGTTCCTTCGTTATAGTAAGTGTGACTTACATTTAATTGTGAGGAACCATTAATAACATTACCATCTGTAAAATCCCATGCGAATGATGATGATCCCGACGCTACTCCTGTAAAATCAACCGTTAAAGGCGAACAACCAAAATTTGGTGTAAAGCTAAATGACCCGGTTGGTCCGGCAACGACTACAGCTCCTGTTTGTGTAACAGTATCAGTGCAACCTAAACTATTAGTAAGTATCAAAGTTGCGTCATAGCTTCCAGGAGCTACATTATATGCATAAAAAATCTGGCGACGACCAACCCGAATCCCTCGCTACAGTAAGATCCCAATTATAATTAACAGCATATAAATTGTCATCTACATGGAAATTTGCATATACCAAAGCTTTTTTTATTCCATATTGATCAGTTACACATGTATCTCTTGTAGAAATTGTAAAATCTGCAGGAGTCGTGTAAACATAAACATCTTTGGTAATAGAATCTCGGCAACCATTAGCATCAACTAACAATAAATAAACAGGATACAATCCATTCGCTGAATAACTATGAGTTGCTGTAGCGCTTCCAATAATTGAAACCGGCGTAGTGCCGTCACCAAAATCCCACGTAAAATTAGTAGGGGTTGCCGCTGATCCAACACCTGCAGTAAAAATTTCATTTACATTATTACATAGTGTATCTGCAAATATAGATGCGGTGGGTCTTGAAGGATTGATATAGTTCGGTGCAATGTAAGTAGATGAGCAACCATTAACATCAGTAACAGTCAATGTGATTGTATATAATCCTGGATTGGTGTAGGCGTGGGTAACTGGAACTACAGGATTTAAAGTGTCTGGAATACCTCCGCCAAAATTCCAAACCCATGAATTAATCGCACCGCCTTCTGTAAGTGAAGTGTCTGTAAATGTTACATTGATAGGAGCACATCCACCACGTGGATTAGCAGAAAATCCTGCCGTTGGTCCGAGAATATGAACTTCTACAGAATCGGTAACAATACAACCATTTACATCAGTAACATTTAAATTTACAGTATAATATCCCGGACGTTGGTACAAGTGAAGCGTATCAGCAGTGGTGGATGTATCAAGAACGCCTGCAATTCCTTCGCCGAATGTCCATTGTAATGTTGTATAATCAACAGAACCTGCTGATGAAAACTGAATAGAGTTTCCTTTACATATTGCTGTATCGCTGGCTGTTATTAGAGCTGAAGGGACTCTGATCTGAATTGGGATAACTGAATCAACAACACAACCGGAAGTTGTACTTGTTGCAGTTAATGTGACATTGTAATCTCCTGAACCCGGAAAAGTATGCGTTGGATTTGTAGTAGTTTCTGTTGGAGACCCATCACCAAAATTCCATGTATAACTTGTAGCTCCCCCACTTAAATTTGTGAAAGGGACTGTTAATGGTGCATCGCAATCAATTATAAATGCAAAATTAGGAATTGGACCATTTACAACTATCAAATCTGATATAGTCGTATCATCCGGACAACCATTATAATAAACCGTCAACATTACATCAAAAGGATCTGCTATGGTTGAAGTATCATTATTGTAAATATGTGGTGGATTATCCCGCTCATTATCACCATCGCCGTCTCCAAATGACCAAGACCATCCTGTTATTGGTGGTGGTGTTGAGAGGTCAGTAAAAAATACTGTATCCTTAAAACAAATTGTCAGTGGACTAGCAGAGAAATTCGCAATTGGTTCTGTACCCACTCGAATGAATCCGGGTTTTGTAATCGTTGCAGTACAGCCATCAGTAGTTGTAATAGTTAAAGTAACATCAAATATTCCAACAGTATTAAATTGATGTGCAATGCTAGATGAAGATCCCACAATGTTTCCGGTACCATCTCCGAAATTCCAGATGTAACTTGCAATATTTTGATTTGCCGGTGAACTTACTATTGGGGTAAAATTGAAAGTTGATCCTACACAACCACTGTCCGGTTGAGTAAAATTCACAACGGGAGGAGTAAGAAGAATATAATTGAATTCAGTTACAGAATCAGAACAGCCATAAATATCAACTACAACTAACTTGACATTGAAGTACGGAGTTCCGAAGGCTGTATAAGTATGACTCGGATTTTGCAAGGTTGATGTACTTCCATCACCGAAATCCCATAACCATGATGCAATATTTGAAACAGTATCAGTAAAGTTTACCGTAAATGGTATTTCACAAGAAGTTACATCGTCAGCTGTAAAATCAGTTAACGGACTCGGCCTTACTAAAATGTTCATTGTTTGTGAACTTGTACAGCCACCATTTGATATAGTTAAAGTAACAGCATAAGTTCTTGGAGTGGTAAAAAAATGTGAAGGGTTTGGTAGTGTTGAAGTATTATTTATTCCACTTGATGGATCATCGAAATTCCATAAAAGTGTTGCTGTTGTAGGAATAGAAGTGTTCGTGAAATTTACCGAAGTAAATCGACAAATTGTCGAATCGCTTGCGGTGAAAGATGCAACAGTTGGATTGATGCTGACAACAATTGAGTCACTTGAGAGACATCCCGGTACTCCTGCTTCCAATACAACTGTATAATCTCCGGCTGTATTAAAAATATGAGATGGAGCAATATCAGTCGAAGTATTATTAACACCACTTGCCGGATCTCCGAAATCCCAATTATAAATATTTGTTCCGCTTGAAGTATTTGTAAAAGTTACTGTTGAAGGTGGGTTACAAGATGAAATTGAACCGATACCAAAGACAGCATTTGGTGCAGGGAAGACGTAAACTGAATTGCTGATCGTACTATTACATCCATTGGCATCACTTATTAAGTACCGGATCAAAACCGAAGTGCTTGCGATCCATTGTTGAATATATGATTATTAGAAGCATTGCCATGACAGGCGGATTACCATCATTGAAAGTCCATGTATAATCTGTGATGGCGGCATCTCCCGGCATGGATGTACTTGTTAAAGTGACTTATGTACCAGAACAAAATTGTATCCGCACAATATCAAAGTGCGCTACCGGACCCTGCAAATACTGTTATATAATTATTTTTTACAATTGAATTGGTAGTTGCACTGCACCAATCGTCAGAGTTACAGTGTATTGTCCCGGAGTTGTAAAGTTGTGTTGTGGCGATTGAAGTGTAGAATTACCGCTTCCATCTCCGAAATTCCAATCCCAAGATGATGGATTTCCTGTAGATGCATCTGTAAATACAACAAGCAAAGGGGCACATCCTGAAACATTGTCGGCAGTAAAGTTTGCTACTAATTGCGCCTTACTTTCTGAAGCACACATTAATAGAAAACCAAGGACAAAAATTGTTCTTGTGTAAATTAAATTCATGGGAAATGAGGGTTAGTTTTGAGACGTTTCAAATGTAAAAGAAAAATTCAAAACTGCCTTATTTTTTGGCCAAAAACTGATAATATTCTCCGAAAACTGTGCGTAAAAGTTGTTATTATAATTTAGGTTTTTATGTCGTTTCTCCAAGCAAAATGGTTAAAATGCAGTTCGTAAGATTAATCCGGGTAATTTGTTAAGGACTGAATAGTAATATGATGGTCAACGCTTTAGCAGTACCGTTTATCATGAAGACACACGAAGTATGAGAAAAAAAATAATTGCCGGTAACTGGAAAATGAACCTTTCTTTTGCTGAAGCCATGGCTCTGGCCGATAACCTCCTTGATGAAAACAAGGAGATCGAAGATGTTCAGGTCATCCTTGCTTCGCCGTATATCTTTCTTCATCCACTCATCAACCGGGTTCAAAGCAATCCGAATTTCTCAATTGCTGCTCAGAACTGTTCCGAAAAAGTCAAAGGTGCATTTACCGGTGAAATCGCTGCCTCAATGCTTGCCTCAATTGGAATCGAACATGTAATTCTTGGTCATTCTGAAAGAAGACAATTTTATGGCGATACACATTCTGTTATCACTGCAAAAGTAGATCGTGCACTTGAAAATGGAATTTGTCCCATATTTTGTTGCGGTGAAATGTTGACAGAAAGAAATTCGAATGAACATTTTAATGTCGTAAAAAAACAACTGGAAGATTCACTTTTTCATCTATCAATTCAGCAAATAAGTGATTGCATTATTGCTTATGAACCGGTCTGGGCAATTGGTACCGGTGTAACAGCATCTGTTCAGGCACAGGAAATGCATGCTTTTATCCGGAAAACAATTTCTGATAAATATTCAAAAAGTACTTCTGAAGAAATTTCTATCCTTTATGGAGGAAGTGTAACTCCTGCAAATGCATCTGAACTATTTGATGGCGAAGATATCGATGGCGGATTGGTAGGCGGTGCTTCTTTGAAAGAAGAAGATTTCTCTATGATCATTAAAGCAATGATCTCTAAACTTTAAGCGTAAAATGAATTATATTGAAATAAATTTTACCAATGCGCCCGAACTCAACGATGTGATCGTTGTTTTTTAAGTGATACCGATTTTGAAATGTTTGAAGAAAAGGAATCAGGCTTGAGTGCTTATATTCCTGAAGAAAAGTTTATCGAGATCGATCTTAAAGCAATCGTTTCTCAGATCCCGGGAAGTGAAAATATACACTTCGACATTGCGTTGATAAAAGGGAAAAACTGGAACAAAGAATGGGAAAGTAATTTTGAACCGGTGTTAATTGCAGAAAAGGTATTTATCAGGGCTCCGTTTCACGAAACAAATTCTCAACATATACATGAGATCATCATAGAGCCAAAAATGTCTTTCGAACAGGACATCATTCAACAACAGCTCTGATGATCGAACTGATGCTGGAAACAGACCTTCAGAATAAATCGGTTCTCGACATGGGTTGTGGTAGCGGTGTACTGGCAATTCTCGCGCATCAGCTGAAGGCAGATCCGATTCTTGCTGTTGATTTTGACGAATGGGCCTATGAGAATACAATTGAAAACTGCGCCCGGAATAATGCGTCTTCAATTGAAGTGTTAAAGGGTAATGTCAGTCAGATAACAGGTCGTAAATTTGATGTCATTCTTGCAAACATCAACCGGAATATTCTTCTGGCCGATACAGAAAAGTATTCTCAATGTATGAATGAAAATGGAACCCTGATGCAAAGCGGATTCTTAAAAGACGATGAAGAAGTATTGATCAAAAATGCTTTTTCATTTGATCTCAAACATATTAAAACATTGCGTCATGAAAAATGGTCTGCAATGTTATTCGTAAAAAATTCTTAAAATGAAAATGGTCTCTAGAATTCTCCTGATAGTTATTTCACTCGTATCATTCACCCTAAAAGGTAATGCACAAGTACTTAAAAACTTTACTCCCGACCCGGTAAAATTTGCAGAAGAAATGCAGAAATTCCTGGAAGAAACAGACAAGAAGGAGGGAAGCAAGATCATGGAAGAATTTATCATCGAATGGAATGGAGGCAAGTTCAATCCGACACAGCAGGATGCTATTTACAAAACTTCCAATTCTATGCTTCGAAAACGGATGAAAGCATTTCCGGATTTCAAAAATTATATCATCGCGCTGACTTCGTTTGCCAGAAGTAAGCAGACTCAACAAAGTTTTACTGCATGGCAGGCAAGTCTTGACAAATTACTTTTAATGCCGCCAAAGTATTTTGCGAATTATATTGTCACATGTAATAATTTATTCAAAGACAATTCACTTTATCAATCTGCTTCTACAAACTGGCATAGCGATAACAGCACTTACTCTTTTGAATTTGATTCACTGCCGAAAATTGTTTTTCCTGCAATGAATCTGATCTCTACTTCTAAAGGTGATTCATCAGTTATTTATAATACAAAAGGTTATCTTTATCCTACACAGCAGAAATTTTATGGAAGTGGTGGAAATGTGGACTGGACTAGAGCCGGATGGGATAAAAATACTGTCAGTGCTAAACTAAAAAAGTACGTCATTGATGTTACAGGAAGTGATTTTTCCGCTGATTCTGCTGAGTTCACGAATACTACTTACTTTTCAAAATCACTGATTGGTGTATATAGTGACAAAATTCTCGCAAATATTTCTCCTGAGAATGCATCTTATCCCCGGTTTACTTCCTATACAAATGGTATTCAGATAAAAAATATTGTACCCGATGTTGATTACTCCGGAGGATTTTCAATGATCGGTAATCGAATGATCGGTTCAGGTTCTGCAGAAGAAAATGCAAATATTATCTTCTATCGTGAGAAAAAACCATTTCTTATTCTCGGATCGAAAAGTTTTGCGATCAGAAAAGAAAGGATCACTTCTGATAATGCTTCTGTGACAATGCATTTTGAGAATGATTCAACGCATGATTCAATTTACCATCCGAGTGTTACCTTTAAATATATTGTAAAAGACAGAGAGATCGCTCTCATTCGTGGTGAAGAAGGAAAATCTAAAAGTCCATACTTCGATTCGTATCACCAGATCGATATGTATTTTGATGGTTTGTACTGGAAGATCGATGAACCGATCATCAATATGAAAATGATAAGCGGTGAAGGTGAAAGTAAAGCAACTTTTGAATCAAGTAATTATTTCAGAAAGTTGCGCTTTCTGCGATTGCAAGGTTTGAGTCAGGTCCATCCTCTTTTTGCAGTAAAAGAATATACTATTAAGCATGACACCAAAGAAATTTATGTAGAAGATTTTGCAAAAGAATCCAAATTACCTCCTACGGAAGTAAGGAATATGTTTATCCGTTTCTCTGACGAAGGATTGGTAACTTACGATGGGCCGAATGACAAGATCATTGTTAAAGATCGTTTGTTTTATTACCTTCTTGCTAACGTTGGAAAAACTGATTATGATGTAATTCAATTTGAATCAATCATCGATAAATTACCAAATGCTTCAATCAACTTACTGAATTTTGAGATCACGATGCGCGGACTGGCTCCGATTAATTTAAGTGATTCGCAAAATGTAGTTATTTATCCAAATGATCAGGAAGTAAAAATTCAGAAAGACAGAAATTTTACTTTTGGTGGAAGAGTGAAAGCAGGACGATTTGATTTTTTCGGAAAACAATTTTCATTCGATTACCAGAATTTCAAGATCAATCTTGATAACGTCGATTCATTAAGATTAAAAGTTGAATCCAGTGATCCTTCAGAAGTTGATGATTATGGTCGTCGTAAGTTAGTACCTGTACGAAGTGTACTTGAAAATATTACCGGTGATTTGCTTATCGACTTTCAGGGCAATAAATCCGGATTGCACGATTATCCGAAGTATCCGATCTTCAATTCGAAGAAAGACTCGTATGTTAACTATGATAAACCCTTCATACAAAATGGAGTTTATTCGCGTGACAGATTTTATTTTCACCTTGATCCGTTTACGATTGATTCACTTGATAATTTTTCCAGAGCGGGTTTGCGATTTGATGGAGAGTTTGTATCAGCAGGAATTTTTCCTGATTTCAGAGATACATTACGACTGCAACCGGATCTTTCACTTGGACTTACACGAAATACCGGTCCTGATGGTTGGGTTACTTATGGCGGTAAAGGAAAATTCACCAATAAAATTGATCTGAGTAACCTTGGATTACACGGTGACGGAACGCTTGATTACTTAACATCAACATCTAAGTCGGCAGATTTTCTTTTCCTTCCTGATTCAATGAATTCAAATGTCGATCAGTTCGTCAATAAAAAATCTGTTTTGGCAAGTGTAGAATTTCCTGAAGTCAACGGAACGGATGTATATATTCATTGGGAGCCATTGAATGATGTTATGTACGTCAACAAGCGTGAGAAGGATCTTTCAATGTATGAAACTCAATCAGTACTCAATGGAAATCTTCAGTTGAAACCTTCGGGGATGACCGGTGACGGAATTATGTCCTTTACTTCAAGTGAACTGGAGTCTGATCTCTTCCGTTTCAAGAGTAATGTATTCGATGCAGATACGGCAGATTTCAGATTGGCCTCTGATAACACAGCTGCACTTGCATTTTCTACAAAGAATGTGAATTCACATATTGACTTTGTAAAACGTGTAGGTGAATTTAAATCTAACGGTGGTGGATCATATGTGAGTTTCCCATTGAATCAGTATATCTGTTATATCGATCAATTCAAATGGTTCATGGATCAGGCTGAGATCGAACTTTCTTCGAATGATAATCAAGCCAACAATACAACTGCCGATTCACTTGCAAGCAGTTTGAATCTGACCGGATCTGAATTCATTTCTGTTGAGCCGCGTCAGGACTCGCTTTCTTTTAAAGCACCATTTGCACGATATTCACTTAAAGATTATCTGATCAAAGCGGAAAAAGTTGCTTTGATTCGCAGTGCTGATGCATCAATCATTCCTGACAGCGGAAAAGTTGTTGTTGAACGGTATGCAAAAATGCGCACGCTTAATGATGCAAGGATCATTGCCAATACGACAACAAAATATCATACGATCTACAATGCAACAGTGAATATTCTCGGCAGGAAAAAGTATGAAGGTAGCGGCGATTATGATTACATCGATGAGAATAAAGTAAAACATAATTTCCATTTCAATTCAATTGCTGTCGATACAACTTATCAGACATACGCTGATGGTGAATTGACAGACACATTAGGTTTCCCAATGAGTCCGCAATTTTTGTTTAAAGGTGGAACGCATTTAGCAGCAGCTCAGGAATTCCTTACATTCTCCGGATATGCAAAGCCGAATTTCCATTGTGAAAAAGTAGAACGAAACTGGATCCGTTTCAGTGGTCCTGTTAATCCTGCGAATGTATCCATTCCGGTTTCTTCACCTGTTACAGATGGCGGCGTGAAACTGGCATCAGCAGTTGCTCAAACAAGTGATTCAACAGGAATCTATGCAGCCTTCATGATGCCGAAAAGAAAACCTTCAGATCTGGAGATCATTTCTGCAGATGGAGTTCTCTTCTACGATAAAGCTACATCTCAATTCAGAATTACTACAGCAGAGAAACTTGACAAGCCCGGATCTGCAGGTAATTTCCTTAGTCTTGATGATAAAAACTGTATGGTATACGGTGAAGGAAAATTGAATTTCGGTTCTGATCTTGGACAATTGCAATTGCAGACTGTTGGAACAGTAATTAATAATCTGAATAACGACAGTACATCTTTCGATATCCTTGGCGCAATTGATTTCTTCTTTAACGAAGATGCAATGAAGATCATGACAGATTATCTTTCAACCAATGCTGCATTAAAAGCAACGCAGGATGTAGGTCGACAAACTTATGAGAGAGGTTTGACAGAATTAGCCGGAAAAGAAAAGGCCGATAAGTTGATCGCAGAATTAAATTTGTATGGATCATTCAAAAAAATTCCTGAAGAGCTCCGGCATACTTTCTTCATCACTGAACTGAAAATGACATGGAATAATGAGAGTAGAAGTTACCGTTCAGTTGGACCAATTGGAATTGGAAGTATGGATAAAACAAATGTTAACCGCAGAGTAAATGGTATTGTTGAAATTGTACATAAACGGACAGGTGATGCTTTGAATATTTACCTGGAACCTGAAAATCAGCAATGGTACTATTTCAGTTATACAAGAGGATTGCTACAGGCCATTTCTTCAAATTCATTATTTAATGAAGCTATTACAAAGGTTAAACCGGAAAAACGAGTCAACAAAGTTAAAGATAAACCTGATTTTGAATACATGTTATCGACGGATCGGGCCGTAAAAAACTTCTTGCGCAAAATGCAACCTGTTCAGGAGGAGGGAGAAAGATAACAGAAGTTGATAATTAACATCCTAATGGTTATGATTGCGGGCTGAAAATTCCGAATTTTCAGCCCGCTGTTTTAAAAACAAACTGATTGCTCACATTTGCAAATATCTTTGGCCTCTTAATGGGCTATTTAGTAGGAAGTATTCCTTCTGCCGTTTGGGTTGGTAAGACCTTTTACGGTATTGATGTCCGTGAGTATGGAAGTGGAAATGCCGGTGCAACAAACACCTTCCGCGTTCTTGGAAAAAAGCCGGGAATTGCTGTCCTTATAATGGACGTGTTAAAAGGTTTTTTTGCTGTTAAACTTGCTTATGTACTTGGGGACTACGATTCACATTCTCCGGAATTCATCGATTTCGAACTTGCATTGGCCGTTTGCGGATTACTTGGACATATATTTCCTGTCTATGTTGGCTTCAGAGGCGGAAAAGGTGTTGCCACTATGTTAGGAATTCTGGTAGCCATTCATCCTGAAGCAGCATTAGTATGCGCACTTACTTTTATCATTACACTTTTCTTTACCGGTTATGTCAGTTTAAGCAGTATGGTTAGCGGTGTAACCTTTCCCGTCGTGATCATGGTCTTCTATAGCACTAATTCCAGCATAAACATTTTTTCCCTGGCTGTAGCAATTCTGATACTCGTCACTCACCAAAGAAACATTGAACGTATAATTAATAAGGAAGAGTCGAGGGTGAAGTGGTATAAAAAACGCTTCTAAAAAAATTAATAATTAAAATAATAACAGTTCCGCCGCAAACCTTCCTCAACATTAAGTTTCGGATTCAGTTCTTTGGCTTTTGTATAGTCGTGACAAGCGCGCCAATGACGGCCCACATATGAAATTGCAAGCGCCCGGTGAAAATAGGCATCAGCGAAATTGGGGTCAAGTTTGATTGCCCGGTTGAAATCCTTTACTGCATTATAGGCAACGTCTGAATTGAGTTCAAGTCTGGTGAGTTTAAAATATCCACGCGCATGATAAACCAGAGGAGCATCCGGATTCAGATCCAGACTTTGATTATATAACTGCAATGCTTCATCGTTTTGTTTTTCTTTTTGAGCAACTTTTGCAAGTAAAAAAAGTTCGTTTGCCCGGTCTTTATCAATTGATTTGTCTTTATATCTATCGATATACATATCGGCAACGTCGCTGTGGAGTTCTGTATACTTTCTTCTGATATAATCTTCATAAAAACTTGCCTTATAGAAATTATGATATTGACGTGGAGACATAAATGCGGCACTGCTTAAAAGCACACTTATGATGACCCATAAAGTCATCTGCGACCAGCCATATTTTCCCTTCAGGAAATAAATAATTGAAAAAATTATCCAGCAGATCCAGAAAGTCAATGCAAATCGTAAGGGTGGAATCCAGTATTGTAATTGAGCAAGGACAATTAGAAAAAAGACGGAGAAAATCGTAGATAAAGTGACTTGTAAGGTGTTATTATGATTCTTTGATATCGAACTTCTTATCAGTTCAATTCCTAACAAAACAGTTGCAGGAAAGGTAAGCAGGATGCTAAGCCCGATTCCTGCCTTTTTCAGGATCAATCCAATGATAAATGTGGTTATCTGTACTTTTCTCCTGGCGCTGCGGTTCATTCCTTGCGAAAATAATATTAGTCCCAATGTAAGCGAAATTTATTTCATCTTTTCAACGTTAAAGTTGTTAAGAACAATAACAATGATTCAGAATCTCAGTACAAGCGAGGAGTATTTTTACAAAACTGAAGAAATTGTTTATCAATGAGATTAATCCGAATCAAAGTGGTTTTGTTAGTGATGGTTTTTACATCATTTTGCAAAACTAATTACGCTCAAACACTTCCACCATTTATAACTCCCGAAGCGGAATTGTGGGCTGACTCTGTAATGAAAACGCTTACGCCTGATGAAAGGATCTCTCAGCTCATCATGGTTGCTGCATGGAGTAATAAAGATTCTGTTCACATTAAAGAGATCAGAAAACTGATTCAGGATTGGGGGATAGGCGGACTTTGTTTTTTTCAAGGTGGTCCTGTTCGTGAAGCTTTATTGACGAATGATTATCAGGCATTATCAAAAGTTCCTCTGATGATCGGTATGGATGCAGAATGGGGACTTGCAATGCGGCTCGATAGTACTGTTCGCTTTCCACGACAAATGACATTAGCAGCAATCAAAGACACCGGTTTGATCTATGAAATGGGAAAAGAGATTGCCCGCGAATCTAAGTTGATGGGCATTCATGTGAATTTTGCTCCTGATGCAGATGTAAATAATAATCCATTGAATCCTGTGATCGGTAGCAGATCGTTTGGCGATAATCCTGTTGATGTAACTGAAAAATCTTTGTTATACATGCGTGGTATGCAGGATCAGAATGTTCTTGCTACCGGCAAGCATTTTCCCGGCCATGGTAATGCTGATACCGATTCGCATTTTTCATTACCGTTGATCCTGCAAAACAGAGCTGCACTCGATTCTGTTGAATTGTATCCATTCAGAAGACTGATTGATGCAGGAATTGGAAGTATGATGGTTGCTCACTTGAACGTTCCGGCACTGGACACAACTCCGGGTTTGCCTTCAACATTATCTTCAAGTATCGTAACAGGTCTTTTAAAAAATGAAATGGGATTCAAAGGACTGATCTTTACAGATGCTTTGAATATGAAAGGTGTCAGTTCATTGTATAAACCCGGTGAAGTCGACAAACTTGCATTGTTAAGTGGTAACGATATGCTTCTCTATACTGAAGATGTGCACAAAGCTGTTGATGAAATTCATCTTGCTGTGCAGAATTGTGAGATCACTCAGGAAGAAGTCGATGAACGGACAAAGAAAGTTCTGATGGTAAAATACTGGACAGGTCTTAACAAATTTCAACCTCTTGATACAACTGATCTGTACAATAAGATAAATTCTCCGGAAGCATTACTTCTGCAAAGAAAAATTTATAATCAGACAGTAACAGTACTTGCAAATGAAGATTCGTTGATTCCTTTTCACACAAAAGATACTCTTCGGATCGCTTCTGTTGTTATCGGTGATAAAAAAGACAATACATTTCAACAACAATTGAAAATGTATGCAAATGTTGAATGTTTTGCAGAAGATAAAGATGCACCTTTGTCAATGTATACTGCTTTATTCAGTTACCTGGCAAATTATGATTACATCATTCTGAGTCTGCATGGAACGACTATGAAAGCAGCAACAAACTTTGGCATACCTACTATTGTCTCAAGATTTGTTGACAGTGTTTTGATGACATATAAAACAGTTTTCGTTGACTTTGGAAACAGTTATACGTTAAGCAGATTTCAGAATCTGAAAAAAGCAAAAGCAGTTGTTCTTGGCTATGAAGACTTTTATCTCACACATCAAATCGTAGCTCAATCGATTTTCGGCGGGATAACCAGTACAGGAAAATTACCCGTAAATGTTTTGCCTGAGTTCAGCAGATATCAGGGCTTGAATACAACTTCTCCGATCCGTTTTGAATATTCACTGCCTGAAGCAGCAGGAATGTCATCGAAGAAATTAACTGCAATTGATTCAATAGTTAACGGTGCAATTTCGCTAGGAGCATTTCCGGGATGTCAGGTACTGGTAGCCAGAAAAGGAAAAGTTATTTACAACAAAGCGTTCGGTACAAAGACTTATGGAAGTACTGATACCGTAACAACAACCGATCTCTACGATATAGCATCAATTACAAAGATCGCAGGAACGGCGCTTGCTACAATGAAGTTGTATGATATGAAAAAGCTAAATCTTAATCATCCGCTTTCAAAATATTATTCTAAACTTAAATCAACGAATAAAAAAGCACTTCTAGTAAAGGAGATTCTTGCACATCAGGCAGGACTTGCTTCATGGATTCCTTTTTACAAACAATCGATGAAGGACTCTACATATCTCGATGGAATTTACAATAAATTTAAAACAGACCATTACAGTATTCGCGTTGCTGATTCATTATACATGAATCAAAATTATACTGACAGTATTCTGAAGTGGATCTACACTTCTCCGGTTACTGCAACCGGAAAATATGTTTACAGTGATCTTGGACCAATTCTGATGAAGTTGACAACAGAAAAAATTACCGGTCAGCCATTCGATCAGTTTCTTTACAGGAATTTCTACAAGCCTTTAGGTTTATCAAGTCTTACTTTTAAACCCCGCGATAATTATAATCTTAAAACTATTGTTCCGACGGAAGATGATAAAGTATTCCGTAAGCAATTAATTCGTGGTGATGTTCACGATCCAGCAGCAGCGATGATGGGTGGAGTTTCAGGTAATGCCGGACTTTTTGGAACTGCAAATGATCTTGCTGTGATCATGCAATTGTTACTGAATAAAGGATCTTATGGCGGCGTTACTTATCTTAATCCTGCAACCGTTGATCTTTTTACAAAACAACAATTTCCTCATAACAATAACAGACGTGGTTTGTTATTCGATAAACCGGAGCCTGATCCTCAAAAAAACAGTCCTTGCGCAAAAGAGGCATCTTTATCGACCTTCGGACATCAGGGATTTACGGGAACCTGTGCCTGGGCTGATCCGGAAAATGAGCTGATCTATATTTTCCTTTCAAATAGGGTGAATCCGGATGCAGGCAATGATAAAATGATGAAATTGAATGTCAGAACCAATATTCAATCGGCAATTTATCAGTCTATTATAGAATAATTGCTTTTCTGAATCGTCTGGTGAAACAATTGACCTGTTCCTGATAACTATAAAGTCAAAAAAAAGGAATAAGTTTGTCTTTCTTATGAAAATCGGAATTCTTTGTTATCCAACTTTTGGCGGAAGTGGAGTAATCGCTACTGAACTTGGTAAAGCTCTTGCTGAAAAAGGTCATAGTGTACATTTTATTACCTATAGCCAGCCGGTACGATTAGAGCATTTTACAGAAAATGTTTTTTATCATGAAGTGAGTATTGCCGACTATCCACTTTTTGAATATGCTCCATATGAAACTGCTCTTACCAGTAAATTAGTCGATGTAGCACGTTTTGAAAAACTTGATATTGTTCACGTACATTATGCAATTCCCCATGCTTCTGTTGCCTATATGGCAAAAAAAATCATGGAATCGCAGGGACTGAAATTACCTTTCATTACAACTCTCCACGGAACTGATATAACTTTGGTTGGAAAAAATGAAAGTTATAATCCTGTTGTAACATTTGCAATAAATCAAAGTGATGCCGTTACTTCTGTTTCTGAATCATTGAAACAGGAAACATACGATAACTTTAAGATCTGTAAAGAAATTGAAGTCATACCGAATTTCATTGATCTCCGTCGTTTCAACAAACAGCGCAGGGATCATTTCAAAAGAGCTATTGCACCAAACAATGAACGCTTGATCGTTCATGCATCAAATTTTCGCCCTGTAAAAAGAGTCAGTGATGTGATCAAGGTCTTTAATAAAATTGCAGAAAAGATCCCAAGTAAGCTACTTATGATCGGTGATGGTCCGGAAAGAAACCGTGCAGAAAAAGAATGTCGCGAAATTGCAAATGGTGAACATATCAGATTTTTAGGAAAGATGGATGTAGTGGAAGAGATCCTTTCCATTTGTGATCTGTTTATCCTGCCATCAGAAACAGAAAGTTTCGGATTAGCTGCTCTTGAAGCAATGGCTTGTCAGGTTCCTGTGATCAGTACGAATACCGGTGGGTTACCGGAAGTGAATGTTAACGACTATTGTGGGTTCATGAGTAACGTAGGTGACATTGATGATATGGCAAAAAATTCTATTTATATTCTGGAAGACAGTGATCGCCTGATGCAGTTCAAGAAAAATGCTCTTGAACATGCAAAAGTTTTTGATATCCAGAAGATCCTTCCGATCTATGAAAGGCTCTACGAAAAAGTTTTAGCCGAACAAAACTGATTGAATGCTCTACATAAAAGCTCTGCATATTATTTTTGTAGTTACCTGGTTCGCCGGACTTTTTTATCTGGTAAGATTGTTTGTTTATCATTCTGAAGCAAACGAAAAAGCGGAACCTGAAAGAAGTATTCTTACCAAACATTTTCAACTTGCAGAAAAAAGATTGTGGTATGGAATCACTGTGCCTTCAGCCTACGGGACGATCTTATTCGGTTCGTGGCTGCTGTATGAATTGTATGGAAGCAATATTCCGGCGTGGATGTATTTGAAAATCGCTTTCGTCGCAGGACTTTTGATCTATCATCTCATCTGCGGAAGAATTGTTTCTCAGCTAAAGAATGGAATCGTAAAATACTCAAGTATGCAAATGCGCTTCTGGAATGAAGTCGCAACTATTTTTCTTATCTCCATCGTTTTCATCGTCATCCTCCGTGATACTTTCTCATGGATCAAAGGATTGGCAGGGCTGATTGCTTTTTCACTTGTGTTGGTGGGAGCAATTCGGTTGTATAAGCGTATGCGGAGTTAATTTAGTTCAAAGTTCAAAGTTCAAGGTTCAAGGTTGGCTTCGTAGGTACCTACGAAGCCAACTTTGCTTGAACCTTGAAACTTGAACTTTGAACTTTGAACTTTGAACTTTAAACATTGATGAACTTTGAGCTTTGAACTTTGACCTTGTCCTAACTACCCGCCCGCCTTCTTCACCTTATACCCCGCCGTCTGTAACAACATAACAATTCGGTCCCTGTGATCGCCTTGAATCAGAATCTCACCATCTTTCACAGTTCCGCCGACGCCGCATTTGGATTTTAATTCTTTGCCAAGTTTTTCGAGATCGGATTCTTTACCGATAAAACCGGTAATTAGAGTAACAGTTTTTCCGCCACGACTTTTTTTATCCAGAAAAATGCGAAGATCCTGCTGATTGGGTTTTAATGTTTCAGTTCCTGCCGGACTGTTCACATTATATTTAAAATCGGGATTGGTGGAGTAAACAACTCCTTCAATGTGCTTTGTTTTTTTTGACATAACAGATCAGCTGAAAATTTTCGGGAGAAAAATAATGCATCCAATAATAGCAGAAACAAGCGACACAACCAAAACAGCTGCGGCTGCAAGGTCTTTTGCATTGCCGGCTCTTTCGTTTCTTTCTGGCATTGCCAGATCAACATTTATTTCAATAGATGTATTGATCAGTTCTGCTGATATCACAGAACTGATGCAGAATAATAATACACACAATTCAAGTAATGATACATGTAAGATGAATGCAGTAACAAGTACAACTACTGCTGCAAAGAAATGAAATCGCATATTAAACTGGCTCCGGAAGGAATATGCTATTCCTTTTAAAGCAAACGAGAAACTTCTTGCGAATTTTTTAACTGCCACTGATTTTTATTTTGAGGTAACTATATTTAATGAAAGAGGTTTTACCTTGATCTCAATGTCTCCTTCCAGTTCAACGGGCTCTCCATCTATGTGCCCTTTAACGATCGTTTCATTTCTAACCAGAATTTCTTTCGCATTCAGGCGATCAAAGAACCGTGAGTTATGAATTGAATTGTTCATCATTCTATATACAAGGTGTGGCGCAACATATGCCGGAAATTTTTGCAGCATTGATATATCAATGATACCATCTTTCACATCAGCAAACGGTGCGATGACGGCATTATTTCCGAATTGTGAGGAATTAGCAAATGTAAGGAGGAAGCAGTTGAGATGATATTCTTTCTTGTCTGCAAAAATCTTAAAAAATATTGGTTTGTATTTGGAAAATTCCGCCAATACCAATTTTACATAGGTAGAATATCCTCTTGTCCCGGCGCCGGCAAACAAATGCGCAATATGTGCATCAAATCCGATCCCGAACGTTCCAATACATGGCCTGTTGTTAACTGTTAAAGTATCAACTAACTCATTTGTTCCGGTATTCAATAATGCAACTGCTTTCTGAAAATGAATTGGAATTTTCATATGCCGGGCCATTCCATTTCCTGAACCCGTCGGAATAATTCCTAACGCTGTTTTTGTTCCAATCAGTCCGGCTCCGGTTTCGTTGACAGACCCATCGCCGCCCACTGCAACAACTATGTCAAAATTATTTTCCGCCGCATCACGGGCCAAGGCTGTAGCATGGTGCGGAGCTGTAGTATGTGTGATCTCACATTCAAAAATTGATCTGTCAATATTGGAATTGATCCAATCAGTAAAACTATGCTTATCTGTTGCGCCTGATTTTGGATTGATTATAAATCTGATTTTTCTCATGCTGAAAATTTATCTGACCTGCATTTTATTATTGATCATTGCTGCATTATAATTCTGGATGAAAGCATTCAACTTTCTATGCATTATAGATGAATCCGGTGCAAGCTGACCGGGAATCGTATCATCCTTGAAGCGGTAATATTCATCTTTCTCCTGAAAATCGGTAAAATAAGTATAATTGTTTTCAATCAGCTGGTACGTTTCATTGAGATAAGTGATCGCAAAACCTTGTTTAGAAGTATCGAAAGTATTTTGTCCGAATGCAAAATAGGATTCATCATAATGCAGATAGCCCATGATCGATGGAAGAATATCGATATGCTGACTGGTCCTGGAACTTTTTCCCTTTAAATTATCACCGGGCATAAAAAACACAAGTGGTACTGCATACATGCCTTGACGGTTCTGATAGGCAGGCTGATCAGAAGTAGCAGTATGATCTGCAGTTAGGACAAACAGTGTATTCTTGTACCATTCCTGAGTTGATGCAAATTCGAAAAACTTTTTCAGAGAATAATCTGCGTACCGGATACTTTTATGAATAGGCATCGTACCTTCTGCAAATACTCCTTTATATTTTTCAGGAATTGAATAGGGGTGATGTGATGATAGAGTAAAGATAGTTGCAAAGAACGGTTTTGAAATTTTCGTCAATTCAGTAGCTGAACGATGTAAAAATGGTTCATCAAAGATTCCCCATGTTTTGTCAAAATCAATGTCATTGTTATACTCTGTGCGACCAAAGTAGGTGTTGTATCCGCATGCTCTTGCAAAATTATCGAAACTCATTGTGCCGTTTGTTCCGCCATGGAAAAAGATCGTTTCGTAGTTTTTTTTCTTTAATAAAGATGCAATTGTCGTCATTGAATTGCCTGAATAGGCTGAAGTAATAACGGGTTCAGAAAGCAACGGTGGTATTCCGGCAATGATGGCAGGAATTCCTTCTATGCTTCTTTTACCATTTGCATATGCTTGCGAACAATCATACGAAACACTGATCAGTGAGTCCAGAAAAGGAGTATAGCCTTTGCCGTTGTTGTAATAACCAATATATTCTTTACTGAAACTTTCTAAGATAAGTAGTACGACATTCAGCGGACGAAATGCTGAGTCTGCCGGTAAATGAATAGTAGGAGCGAGGATGTCAGCAGAATCCTGTGACATAAATACTTTTGCCTCAAGTTCATTTTTACCAAATGTTTTTACATAGGTAAATGGTGTGTTAAGTATTAAGGGAACTATGTTTGGTGGACCAAACTTTGAAGCACTGATGATGGTAAGCGGTTTGAATTGGGTTCCACCTCTGAATCCAACAATATAAAGCCCGGTGAAAATGAGTAGAAAAACAATTCTTCCCAACCATGATCTACTGAATTTTGTATTGAAGAACAGGTTTAATTTTTCAAATGGTTTTGTCGGATAAAAGCGATTCAGTAAAAACCAGAATGCAATAAGAATCAGTAAAACGTACCAGAAATCACCAACCATTTTCGGAACTGTATTGATGAAATCATTGCCGTAGGAAATTACTTTAAAGACATCTGCCGTTGCTCTTTTACCTGTGAATTGAAATAGTCCGAAGTCAATGGCATTCAGAAATAACATTATGCCATTAACGATCACGAACAGACTCTTTGTTAAGACAACAGTAACTTTTTTGTGAAAGATATTGTCCGGGAGAAAATGCAGGAGAATGACAGGGGTATTCGTAATGATAATTGCAGTGAGATCAAAGCGAAGTCCGAAGAAAAAACTCAGCAGGATTTCACCCGTAGTAGCAGAATTGAAGTACGATAAATTGAAAAAATAAAAGAGCAGTCTGCAAAGCGAATAGAATATCAGAACGAATCCCAATCTTTTTACTAAAAGCGCATAACCTGAACTTTGCTCACCCATACCGGCGAAAGTAGTACGTTATTGACAATAAAAAAAGCCATCCCGGAAGGAATGGCTTTTTCTTAAATCGAAATAATATTATTGTTTTGTCCAGTTTGTTGTGATCAGAACTGTTTGACCAGCACAAATGTTATTATCATTATACATTAAAACAAAACTTGCAGGAGTACCTGTGTAGCTTGTACTTGTGAATGTATGGTCAGCAACTTGACAAGGAAGCACACCAGCACCAATATCAGTAGCAGTTTGAGCAGGAATCTCAAGACTTCCGTTTCCTATTTTAGTTGCATAAATATTAGTGTTATTATCGTAATCTGCAAAAAGATCAAAATGAACACGATTATTCACTGCTGGATCAACCGTAATTACATTCACGAATGGATATGGATCTGACAGGATCGTAACATCAACTACATCATATGTACCTGCGAAGTCTTCAGCATCATTTTTTTACTCTAACTGTACGAACCGCTGTTCCAACATTTCCTGCTGCATCAGTTGCTGTATAAGTGATTGTGTATGTACCGATTTGATTAACATTCGGATTTGTTGAACTAGCATCAGAAGTTGCAGTTACAACACCATCTTCTTCGTCATTTGCAGTTGCACCCGGATCTGTGTAAGCTGCGCTGTTCAAAGATAATGTAACACTTGCATCTCCATTTAGAGTTACGACCGGAGCCGTAGTATCATCTTTCGAGCAACCTGTAGTTAAAACTACGGCTGACCCAACTGTAAGTGCAAAAAATAGAATAATTGCGTTCTTTTTCATTTTTATTGGTTTTTGAGTTTGTTTTTTCGAGATTAATGCAAAAGTACTTTTTTAATTGAAAACTGTTGCTGTATTCAAATAAAAATTACTTATTGCCGAACAAAATAAGAAAACCATTCCAATGAAAAAATACTCTCGTTATTAGTAATTGCAGGATTTACTGCATTAGTTGCATGTGGACCGAGCGCTGAAGAAAAAGCTGCTGCTGAAAAAATGCGTCAGGACTCAATTCAGGCTGTAATGGACAAAATGGCTGCTGATTCAGTGGCTGCTGTTCAAGCTGAAACTGAAAAAATGATGCAGGATTCAATGGCTGCTATGACTGCGAAAGCTGATTCTATGGCTGCTGCTGCTGTTAAACCGGCTAAAAAGCCAGTAAAACCTAAAACTGCAGAAGAAAAGAAAGAAGAAAAAGTGAAAGAAGTGACCGGCGGTCGCGGACGTAAGTAATTCAACTTAAGTTATTCACAATTTATTTGTTAACATATTTTTGAATAATATTTTTTATTATTCAAAAATATGTTACTTTTGCGCCCATTAAATAAACAAACCTAAAAAAATACAATGAAAAAAGTTCTCTCTATTTTGTTAGCTGCTGGTTTCGTAGCTATCGTTGCTTGCGGTCCTAGCGCAGAAGAAAAAGCTGCTGCTGAAAAAGCGGTTCAAGATTCAATCGCTGCTGCTGAACAAGCTGCTGCTGCAACTCAATCAGCAATGATGGATTCTGCTGCTGCTATGGCAACTGACACTTCAGCTATGATGGCTGATACTACAAAGAAATAATTCTTTTAGTCAGAAAAAATTAAAGAGGCTTTTCCACAGAAGTAGCCTCTTTTTTTATGCCTTGTATTTTTTGTAATGAGAACTTTATTCCCCTTTTCAGGACTTTTTACCCACAACATCACACTTCTCACATCCTGCCTGCTTTTTACCCTTCATCTGTAAATAAACTCTCCGGCTCATATAAAAAAGAGAAGCGGCAAATACTAAAATCACTACCCACAACTGAATGTCCATAACAAGAATTCTTTTTACAAAGATAGAAAGCAATTTTGGATAATTTTGCCATCACAAATTTGACATTATGAATTTCAACAGAAAAGGCATTTCCGACGAAACGCTTAAGAATATATACTACGAACTGCTTAAACCACGATTAATTGAAGAGAAGATGCTTGTTCTTCTTCGTCAGGGAAAGATCGCTAAATGGTTTTCAGGGATCGGGCAGGAGGCAATTTCTGTTGGATGCGGACTTGCTTTGAATAAAGACGAGTACATTCTTCCTATGCATCGCAACCTGGGTGTCTTCACGACTCGTCAGATCCCTCTCAATCGATTATTCTCGCAATGGCAGGGAAAGCTTGGTGGATTTACCAAAGGTCGTGACAGGTCGTTCCACTTCGGTACACAGGAATTCAAGATCATTGGTATGATCTCGCATCTTGGTCCGCAACTCGGTGTTGCCGATGGTATCGCTCTCGCTAACCTCATCCGAAATGAGAAAAAAGTCACGGCAGTATTTTCAGGTGATGGTGGAAGCAGCGAAGGTGATTTCCATGAAAGTCTGAATGTCGCAGCTGTATGGAACTTACCGGTCATCTTTGTAATTGAAAATAACGGCTACGGCCTTTCAACTCCTTCCAACGAACAATTCAAGATGAAGCAATTCATCGATAAAGGAATTGGATATGGAATGGAAGCTGTGCAGATCGATGGAAATAATATCCTGGAAACATATTCTACTTTTCTAAAACTTGCCGAATCGATCCGCGAGAATCCAAGACCGGTTTTACTGGAATGTCTGACGTTCAGAATGCGTGGACATGAAGAAGCTTCAGGAACAAAATATGTCCCGCAGGAACTGTTTGATATGTGGGGAAAGAAAGATCCGGTCAACAATTACGAGAATTTTCTGCTTAAAGAAAAAGTGATCGATGAAGCATTTATCGCATTGACTCGTAGAGATATAAAGTCTGAGATCGAGAAAAACCTTGAGATCACTTTTGCTGAATCTAATCCGGAAGCGCATACAGAAATTGAAGTTCAGGATCTGTTTGATCAACGTCCGGTTCAGGCTTTTGAGCCTGGTGAAAAAGTAAAAGAGATCCGTTACCTGGATGCAATTACTGAAGGAATGAAACAGGCCATGCAGCGTCATCATAACCTTGTGATCATGGGACAAGACATTGCAGATTACGGCGGAGTGTTCAAAGCTACTCAAGGTTTTCTGGAAGAATTCGGAAGAGCGCGTGTGAGGAATACGCCTTTGTGTGAATCAGCAATTGTTGGAGCAGCACAAGGACTTGCTATCAATGGAATGAAAGCAATTGTTGAAATGCAGTTTGCAGATTTCGTAACGTGTGGTTTCAACCAGATCGTAAATAATTTAGCCAAGACTCATTACCGCTGGGGACAAAATGTTGATGTTGTTGTACGAATGCCGACCGGTGCCGCTGTAAATGCAGGTCCGTTTCATAGTCAGTCGAACGAAGCCTGGTTTGTTCACACACCAGGTTTGAAAGTAGTTTATCCGGCCTTTCCTGATGATGCCAAAGGTCTTATCGCAGCATCCATCGAAGATCCGAATCCTGTCATGTTCTTCGAACACAAAGCACTCTACAGAAGCATTACCGGAATGGTCCCTGAAAATTATTATACGACAGAGATCGGTAAAGCGAAACTCATTCAGGAAGGAAACGATATTTCAATTATCACTTACGGCCTGGGAGTTCATTGGGCAATGGAAGTTTTGAAAGAAGAAAATATTTCCGCTGACCTGATCGACCTTCGTACACTTTTACCATGGGACAAAGAAGCAGTAGAGAAGTCAGTCCGTAAAACCGGCAAAGCAATCGTCCTTCACGAAGACACTCTCACAGGTGGAATCGGCGGAGAGATCGCCGCTCACATAGCGGAACATTGCTTCGAACATCTCGATGCACCGATCATTCGTTCAGCAAGTCTTGATACGCCTGTGCCAATGAATCTTGAACTGGAGTGGAATTTTTTACCGAAGAAAAGGTTTAAGGAGCAGTTGCATAAATTGCTTGGGTATTGAGGAAGATGAAAAGTGAAAAGTGAAAAGTGAAAAGTGAAAAGTGAAAAGTGAAGAATCACTCCGGGGGTAGCGAGGGTAGTGCAACGAAATCTTATTCTTTAATAAAATTAGTGGTTAGACTATGAAAATATTTTTAACTGTACTTACTTGCTTGTTGTCATCTTCAACATTTTGTCAGAATCCTATTGTTGATACTTCACAAATCAAAAACATTTCTCTTACAGATATTGTAATCTCAGTCAACAAAACCGAAGAATCCAAAAAACAGACCGCTCAACAAATTAAGATTCTCGATCAAAAGGAAATTGAAAATTACCAAGCGCAAACTACGGCGGATCTGATTGCTAATAGTGGAAGTGCAACGGTTCAGAAAAGCCAATTGGGAGGCGGCAGTGTGACCCTTAGGGGTTTTGAAGCTAACCGGAACGTATTGGTAATTGATGGTGTCAGAATGAATAATCTGATCTATCGTGCCGGACATTTGCAGAATATTCTGACTACTGATAATAATTCGCTTGAACGGATTGAGGTACTTTATGGTCCTTCATCAACCATCTATGGAAGTGATGCATTGGGTGGTGTAATTCATCTCTTTACTAAAAAGCCGGTTCTTGCAACAGGCGAACAAAAGAATGCTATTAAGGTCACTGCTTTTAGCAGATATGGAAGTGCTGCAAATGAATTTGCTAATCATCTGGATTTTAATTTCGGATTGAAAAAATTTGCCTCATTTACTTCATTTACTTATTCCGATTTCGGTGATTTGAGAGGCGGTGCGAATAAGAATCCATTTTATTCCGGAAATTATGGCGAACGGGAATATTATGTAGAAAGAATTGCAGGTCAGGATTCAATGATCAGAAACAGTGATAAATATCTGCAGGTTCAAAGTGGCTATTCTCAATATGACCTGATGCAGAAATTTTTATTTCAGGCAAATGCTAAAACAACGCATTCACTGAACATTCAATTTTCGAATTCTACAGATGTTCCAAGATATGACCGATTGACTGAATTTGCTGGAAGTGAATTGCGATTTGCTGAATGGTACTACGGTCCTCAAACGAGATTGCTGACTGCTTACGATCTCAATTATAAGAATACAGAAGGAAAAATCCAAAATGTACACCTGGGATTGAATTTTCAGGATGTAACAGAAAGTCGTCATTCCAGAAGATTCGGAAATAATAATTTGTCACATAGAAATGAAAATGTGAATGTGTACGGATTGAATCTCGACATGCAGAGAATTGTCAAGAATCATAATATTCGTTTTGGTCTCGATGGACAGTTCAATACTCTAAAGTCGACTGCTAACAATGAAAACATAGCAACAGGTGAAACAGAACCACTTGATACACGCTATCCCGATGGTGATAACACAATGTTGAATGCTGCAGCATACATTTCGCATACTTGGAATATCAACGATCACTTAATTCTTGTAGATGGTTTGAGAGTAGGATTTTCAACACTACATGCAGAGTTTTCGGATTCTTCATTCTTTCATCTGCCATATAATGTTGCCGACCAGAATAATCCGGTTTATTCAGGAAGTCTTGGATTGATCAACAACACTTCGAATGACTGGAAATTCTCAGTACTCGTTTCAACAGGTTATAGAGTTCCAAACATGGATGATCTGAGTAAAGTATTTGAATCTTCATTAGGTGCTTTAATTGTGCCAAACTCAGACCTTAAACCTGAAAAAACAATTAATGGAGAACTTGGAATTTCTAAAGTGTTTAACAAAAAAACAAGTCTGGAAAATTCAATTTTTTATACACGATTTTTTGATGCAATTGTAACTGATAAGTTCACATTCAATGGAGAGGATTCTGTTCTATACGATGGCATTATGAGTCAGGTCTATGCGAATCAAAACAAGCAGAGTGCTTTTATCTATGGTTTTTCAGCTAATTTGAAATCTCAACTTTCAAATAGATTCTTACTGTCGATCGGAGTTACTTATACTTACGGCCGCATAAACACAGATAGCATAGATTATCCTTTAGATCATATCCCACCAATCAGTTCACGTTTGTCCCTCGCTTATTCGCATAAGAAAATTTTCACAGAGATATCCGCAAATTTCAACGGAAAGAAAAAGTTGAAAGATTATTATCTGAATGGTGAAGACAATGAACAATATGCAACCTCAGAAGGAATGCCTGCATGGCTAATATTGAATTTTAAAGCTTCTTACAAAGTACACAAATGGATCTCATTAAATGCCGGTGTTGAGAATATTCTTGATACACAATACAGAACATTTGCAAGTGGGATCAATGGTTCGGGAAGAAATCTCTACCTTTCGTTAAGGTTTAATTATTAATACTGTTCGAAAATTTGGTATGAAGTATATTTCAAAAACTGTCTGGATATTATCTGCAGTAAGTTTACTTACTGATGTAGCCAGTGAAATGCTTTATCCAATCATGCCAATTTATTTAAAGTCAATTGGGTTTTCAATAGTGTTGATTGGTATACTGGAAGGAGTGGCAGAAGCAACAGCTGGAATCAGCAAAAGCTATTTCGGAAAACTTTCTGACAACTCGGGTAAAAGAGTTCCTTTTGTGAAAATAGGATATGCTCTGAGTTCTATATCAAAACCAATGATGGCTGTTTTTGTTTTTCCATTATGGGTATTCTTTGCCAGAACAATTGATCGTTTTGGCAAAGGAATCAGAACAGGAGCAAGGGATGCAATCATTTCACAAGAGGCGACTTCATCAACTAAAGCAAGAGTATTTGGTTTTCATCGGTCAATGGATACTATAGGAGCTGTGTTAGGTCCTGTTTTAGCATTAGTATTTCTTTATTATTATCCCGGTAACTATAAAACACTTTTTATTATTGCATTTTTTCCTGGTCTGATTGCTATTCTTTTAACCTTTAAACTTAAAGACAAAGAATTAGTACCTAAGCAAAAACGTACTGCATCTTTTTTTTCAATTTTTAGCTATTGGAAACAAAGCACTACTGAATACAGGAAATTACTTATTGGTTTATTGGCATTTGCTTTAATAAACAGCTCAGACATATTTTTATTACTTAAAGCAAAAGAATCCGGTATTGATGACCTGACATTAATTCAAGTTTATATTTTCTATAACCTGATCTATGCACTCTCGAGTTATCCAATAGGAATATTAGCTGATAAGGTTGGGCTAAAGAAAATCTTTTTATTTGGCCTTCTTTTATTCGCAGGGGTTTATTTTGGAATGAGTTTCAATAGCAATAGCGTTGTCTTCTTTGGGTTGTTTTTCATCTACGGAGTCTATGCCGCCGCCACAGAAGGAATCGCAAAGGCCTGGATCAGTAATGTTTCAGACAGTAAAGACACAGCTACTGCAATTGGCACCTATTCCGGGCTTCAAAGTATTTGTACGATGATTGCTAGTTCCGCTACAGGAATAATTTGGTATGCTTTCGGAAGTTCTGTTGCTTTGTCAATCATTGCAATATTGACTATGGTAATTTTGGTTTATATTTATTTCGCAGTACCAAAAACAAATAAAGTGAAAAGTGAAAAGTAAAAAATGAAAAACCATCTCTTTTTAAGTATGTACTTACAGACCGCTATTTTCACTTTTCACTTTTCACTTTTCACTTTTCACTTTTCGTTATTCTTCTTCTTCTTCCAGGTTGTAATAAGCCTTCCGCATTTCACGCGGTTGAAGATCCGACATCTTTTTCAATAGAGTATCAAACGCCATTGCATTCTCTTTCAGGAAAACTGAATTAGCAACACTTACTTTTTCACGTGTTGTTAAATGCCAGCTTAGTGAAATGTCTTGTTCCTTCGTTGGTAATTCAAACTTGATAAAATCAAACTGACTGCCGAACCAACCCTTTGCATATTCATAGGCTTCATCCTGGTTGTAATCCTGTATCGTTAAAAGGTTGTTGTAAATATTTCCCAGTGGAGCAAAGAAGTTTTGAATGATTGTTTGTTGCGGTTTGTTTTCAATCGGACGACTCTTATGCGAATCTCTGATGTCAACGAAGATAACACCACTCGTATTTTCTTCTATCCATTTTCTGAAGACATAAAGAACCTCAGAGATGTTTTCAATCCGGTGTTATCCCGAATACCTGCATCCATTACATACGTTACAGGCTCGCTTGGTAAACTCACCGGAGGAAGAATGTAAGGGAAGGTTGCATTCATTCTCAACACTGATGTGAACCGAATGTTATTGGCACGTTGATCTTTGTACAATCGCTGGAATTCAATTTCATCGATTGTAGTTTCAAAATTGAAAGAAGAATCTGCAGCATGGTCAGTCAGATAACTGACATGTTGTGGTGAAATGAGTAATCTCCGGCCGTCATTTACAATAGTAGGCGAGAAGATCATCATTGGAATCAATCCACTTGCTTCTGCCTCTTTGTATGATGATAACGGTTTGCTTAATACGTAACCCGTATTTTCATTCAACTGTTGCTCGAATGCATACGCACGGTCTTTGTTGAATTTAGTTTCACCTTCTTTGAATTTCTGAATGTTGAAAAACAAATCACTTACCGTAATACTAAAGGCGATCGGATTCAAAAGATCTTTTCCGACATTCGTAATGCTTTTTGTATTGCTGACCTTCTGATGTATACCTAGTCTTTTCTGTAAATATAATTCACGGTAGTAAGCAGCACCGATCATGCCTCCGGATGCACCAGAAATTAATTGTGTTGAATTAATAAACTCATTATTGGTCAGACTGTCTGCCATTTCCATGATACGGAATGCCCATATAGAAGCTCTTAATCCACCACCCGAACAATTGATGAAGATCATCTTCGGTTTCTCTTTCTTCGTAATGAATTTATCTTTCCATTTCTCCAGAAGTACAATCGTTGAATCGTAATCTGATTTTACAATGTCAGGATTTGAATTCGTATTGAAAGCGTCAATGCTGTATTTCGATCTTCCTTTATTGTATTCCATTCCATATGCTTTATTATCGGAATAGAAGACACCATATTGTGAAATGAAATTGATGATCAATATGAAAAGGATCAGAACAGAAGTGGACCAGGCTTTTAACCAAAACCGGAAAGCGCTGCTGAGCATGATGAACATTGAAAAGATCAGGATCACTGAAGCACCTGCAGGAATTTTGAACAGAGAATAATCTTTGAACAATCCCATCAGAATGAAAAATGCAAATACAATAATTTCAACTATCGCTGCATTGAGATGGTTTTGTCTGAAAACAGATTCAACCATTTCAGGCGAATAATGTCCTGTTTCACGTACAAGTTTTACTTTGTATGGATTCGATAAATAAGTATCGACTCGCCATGCACGCTCATTCGATTGTGACCGACTGAAAGCTTTCCGTCTCATTCCGCCATCATCATCACGGATGTGCTTTGCAAATGGAGCGTTCGGATCTGAATCTGATGACTCCATTCCAAACATCAGAATTACATCTTTGTTTGTCCTGAAGAAATAGGTCAGGGTAACCATGATCATCAAAGCCAGTCCGATCAGAAACCCTAAGATCTGTGAAAATATATTCCACACACCCTGATACTCATTGTTGATCTGGAAATAAATAATGTTGATCATGTATGTCAACACAAATAAAGCCGGAACAATAAAATTGTTGACAGTATATTTTAAGAAAGGTCTTGAGAGAGTTGCTATGAAAGGAAACCTGAAACCATTCATGATGTAACTGGAAATATTGAACACCATAATAAAACTTCCCGTTGCAAATCCAATGATGAGGAAAGATGTAAATCCAACTGATCCCATATACTCAGGATCCAGGAACAAATATGGGATACCGAAAGTTTGTGATGAACTATTCGTAACCCATCCGAAAAGTATGATCCAATAGAGCAGGAGCAAATGGTTTTTCTTCAGCAGAACTATCAGCAGCTGAATTGGAAATGAATAGAAAAATCGTTGTCTTACCTTCGATGAAATCATACTTAGGGTCAGGGCAGATTTAGTTGTTATCTGCCAGTATTAATATACGAAGAGAATGAGTTTTAGTTGTCACAATTTATACGCAACTTCTTACATTTCTTGAGTTTAAACTGCTTATTCTGATATTTTATTGTCTACGATCTGAAGGATTTCTTTTTCCATGTTTTCGGCAGCAGCTTTCAATGCTTCCGCTTCTTTCATTGTTTTTTCCATGTAAGCTTTGTCTTTCAATCCAGACCCATTGACTTTTACGTTCAAATAAGCTCCGATTATTGCAGATCGCGCACACAAAGCTCCAACACCGGCGTCGGTCACTGAATTCGGAGTACCTTCTTTGACCATTTCTTTGATAATTGTCATTGACTCCAGACAGATCTTCATTGTCTTCAAAGGAACTTCGATAGCATTCAAAGTCGCTGCCTGTATGGCTTCACTGCGACTTACCTTCTCCTGATCGGTTCCTTTCGGTAAACCAAATGCATTCATGATCTGGTTAAAAGCACGAGTGTCTTCATCAACCAGAGCAATGAGATTTTTCTTAATGACCTGACCTTTATCAGCCCATTCTGAAAATTCTTTCCACCGATCGTCCCAGCCTTTTTTATGTGATGACAAATTTGCAACCATTGTTGCCAGAGAAATTCCTAAGGCGCCCATGTATGCAGAAACAGATCCACCACCCGGAGCAGGAGATTCTGATGCAGTCTCATCTGCAAAATCGATCAACGACATACTTACCAGTCGTTCATCAGCTTTATCACGCAACTGATATTCTATGATTCTTTCTTCAGGTTTAAATGGCGATAATTCATCAAGTCCAAGTGACTTTATTGCAATTCTCACTAATTCCTTTTCAGAAACACCTGTCGAACGATTTTGTTTTTCAAGAAAATATTTTCCTGCATCTGTAAGCGATTTCAACGGAACCAGTCCGACCAGTTCAGAACCTGTTACACGCATGCCTCTGTTGTAAGCACTCTTCACACATTCATCAAATGCAATGTGCAGGGGAGTGATATTGATATTTGTCAGATTCATACTGACCTGAGCAATTCCGTATTCTTCAATGAACCAGCCGATGGCTTTTACAGACTTGCATGTTCCGGGTTGAACAACATCTTCACCTTTTTCATTTTTGATCTTTCTTCCGTTCTCTCTGATATCAAACGCAACCGAATTTGCACGACGAACAGAAGTCGTATTCAGATTCGCATTATAAGCTATCAGAAAATCCCGGGCACCGATTACTGTTGCACCACTTTTTGCAGAGTATTCAGAAGGACCAAAATCAGGTTTCCATTCGGCCTGTTTTATTTTTGTGAAAAAACCTTCGTATTCTCCGGCGCGGATGATTGATAAATTTTTTCTTGCAGGATTACTTTGTGCAGATTCATATAAATATACCGGAAGGTTCAATAGTTTTCCGACTTTCTCGCCTAATTTTTTTGCAAACACAACCGTTTCTTCCATTGTAATTCCTGAAATTGGAATCAACGGGCAAACATCTGTTGCGCCCATCCGTGGATGTTCGCCTTTGTGCTTACTCATATCGATCAACTCAGCAGCTTTTTCAATTCCTCTGAAAGCCGCTTCAATTACTGCATCCGGTTCGCCTACAAATGTTACTACAGTTCGATTAGTAGCATTTCCCGGATCTACATTCAACAATTTAATTCCTTCAACACTTTCAATTCTGTCTGTGATCTGACGGATAATATTCAGATCTCTTCCTTCACTAAAATTGGGTACGCATTCAATTAATTGCTTCATTGGTGATATTTCTTTTTAGATTTTTTTACCATTCAGAACGATCGTATCAATCAATACACTTCCGAATGAATAGGGTATAAAATTATAACTTGGAATCTCTTTTGTAACGAACATATTGGCTTTTTTACCAACTGCAATACTGCCATGTGTTTTGCTTAATCCCATAGCATATGCAGAATTAGTTGTTGATGCTATGATCGCTTCTTCAGGTGTCATTTTATAAAGTATGCATGCTAAAGAAATCATCTGATTCATATTGCCGCTGGGACAACTGCCGGGATTGAAATCGCTGGAAATTGCAACCGGTAATCCTGCATCGATCATTTGTCGTACTGCCGGTTTTTGCAAACTCAGAAAAAATTGCGCTCCCGGAAGAATGACAGGCATTGTATTTGAACTTTTCAAAGCAGCGATATCATTGACATTGATAAACTCCAGATGATCTACACTGATCGCTCCTGATTTTACACCAGCCTGAATTCCGCCGCTGTGAGAAAGTTGTTCTGCATGAACTTTCGGAATTAATCCGTACTTATTCGAAGCTTCAAATAATTGAATCGCTTCTTCGGCGGTAAAATAATTTTGTTCGCAGAATATGTCACAATAATCTGCAAGCTTTTCTGAAGCGATTGCAGGAAGCATTTCATCAATGAGTAACTTCAAATATCCTGCTTTATTTCCTTTGTATTCGGAAGGAACAGCATGAGCTCCGAGAAATGTTGCTTTCACATCAATAGGAACGGTTTCTTTGATGTGCTTAATTACACGCAACATTTTAAGTTCGCTCTCTAAGGTTAATCCATAGCCACTTTTATCTCAACACAACCGGTACCTTGACTAATGATCTCATTTATTCTGACCATTGCCTGGACATAAAGTTCTTCCTCCGTAGCAACTCTTAACTTATTTGCTGAATTCAAAATTCCACCACCACGACTGAAGATTTCTTCATACGATAATCCTTTGATCCTGTCAACGAATTCCTGTTCGCGATTTCCTGCGTAAACAATGTGTGTATGTGAATCGCACCATGATGGAAAAACATGTTTTCCTGTAGCATCTATTGTTGTTTCGATTTCTGTTCGATCCAACTGAAGGAACTGAGGCGAGTCCATCTTCCCAAAAGATGAGATCTTATCGTCTTTGCAATGCACAAAAGCGTTATCAATCGTTTGAATGGCAGCCATTTCCGCACCTGAGTACTTCAGATGAATTTCTGATTCTGTGTGGACCAGGGTCCTGATATTCTTTATTAAAAGGCTCATGAAATCTGCGTAGATTCGCCTTCGAAAATAAGAATAATACCATCAACTCAACCACTTCATACTTTGATGTTATCATCGTCGGTGCCGGACCTGCAGGGAGTACATGTGCGCTGACTTTATCAGGTCATGGACTGAAGGTTGCAGTCTTCGAAAAGTGCACATTTCCAAGGGATAAGGTCTGTGGAGATGCAATCGGAAGCAGGGTTCGGAATGTGCTGAAAAAGCTGGATCCGCAATTAACAATTGAGTTAGAACAATTTGAAAAGAAAGCCTATTCACGCGGATGGAAACTGATTACTCCTTCAAAAGAAGAGATCAAATTGAATTTTGTGAATCACGGTTATGTTTCTGCAAGAATTGATTTTGATAATTTTTTGTTTCAGAAAATAAAAGCAAAACCTGACCTGACTGTTTTTGAAAATAATGTTATAAAAACAGGTGGTCAGAAGTGAAGGATTAATTCTATGTACAAATAATTCCGGTGAAGTTTTTACAACTAAACTGATCATTGCTTGTGATGGTGCACATAGCGTAGTAAATAAATTATCAGCTGACCATTTCGTGGATCATGATCATTATTCGGGAGCTGTGCGGGCTTATTATA
The DNA here is from genome assembly GCA_016711505.1 of Bacteroidota bacterium. Taxonomy (NCBI): domain Bacteria; kingdom Pseudomonadati; phylum Bacteroidota; species Bacteroidota bacterium. Next base: position 246,808 of record JADJSV010000001.1, read on the forward strand.
AAAACATTTCCGGAATTGAAAAAGACATTATCGAGATTCATCTGAGTAAAAATTTTCTTCCCGGATATTTCTGGATCTTTCCTGTAAGCGATACTGTTTCTAACGTAGGTTTTGGAATGCTTTCGTCCGATATAAGCAAGAGAAAGATCGATCTGAAAAAATCACTTCACAGAATTATTGAAGAGGATGAAACGTTGTCAAAGCGATTTATAGATTCAGAAATGCTTGGTGAAGTAAAAGGTTTTGGATTGCCATTAGGCGGCAAAAAAAGGTCGCTGTCAGGAAATAATTACATGCTTTGTGGTGATGCAGCTTCTCTAATTGATGCACTCAATGGTGAAGGAATAGGTAATGCAATGTTAAGCGGATTTCATGCCGGAAAAATTGCAATTAATGCCGTCCGCGCAAACAATTTTTCTGCAGAATACCTCATGCAATATGACATCGAACTCAATGCCAGACTTCTTCCTGAATTAAAACAGAAATTATTTTTCCAGAAACTCTTCAACCGGCCATGGCTGATCAATACTCTTGTATATATTGGAAACAGGAATCGGTTTTTGAGGGAATGGCTTGGGAGAAAGTTGTAGGTTGCTTTAAGAATCTATTTAGTAAGATTCAAAATAGGTTGTTGTTCTCAGAACCTAACCTGTCAAAAGTGGTTTTTTGACTTATAACTTCTGCTTCCGATACCTATCCCAAAGGCCTTAACTGTAGAGAAAAATCAAAAGAATTGTATCTCTATCTGTTGACGTGAGATTATTTCAAAAAAAGTATTTTATGTTAGACTTGATTGCTGTCAGCAAATGCTTAATATCATTTGTTTAAGATGAATGAAATATTCGTTGTGCCTTATAGATAATCAGGCCCGTTAGGGCCATACTTTTGGTAACACAAGAACGCATAAGTGCGCTGAGCCCTTTAGGGGCGTACTCTTTAAACACATTGCTTTTTTTTGACAACGAAAGTATAATTGGATATCAGGAACATGCCGAATGCAACTACTAAGTGCTGGAACTTTTGTCTAGGTGAATTAATGGAAACATGCATTATGTTTAAAGAGTGCGCCCCTAAAGGGGCTTGACTTTCTCGTGTAGTCTAGTGTTGCAAAGTATGGCCCTAAGGGGCCTGTCTCTTCTAAATATATATCCATAATATTAAATCTTTAGTTTAGCTTAATGACATTGAGCTAATGCAGATTTGACTTTATTCTTAACATCCAACCGTTAATTTAATACTAAAACCGTCTGCAAACCCATTCATCTCTTTGCCTACCTTCGACCAATGGCAGGAAATACATTTGGAACTCTATTCAGATTGACAACTTTTGGTGAATCGCACGGACCGGCAATTGGTGGCATCATTGATGGCTGTCCTGCCGGATTAAAGATCGATGCAGATATCATTCTTCATGATCTGAGTCGTCGCAGACCGGGACAATCCGTCATCACAACCCAACGAAACGAACCGGACGATTTTGAGATTTTATCAGGTATATATAAGGGTGTGACTACAGGCAGTCCTATTGCATTTGTGATCAGGAATAAAGATCAACGACCTGATGATTATGCTGCAATGAAAACTGCATATCGACCGTCGCATGCTGACTTTACATACGACCAGAAGTATGGTCATCGCGATCACCGTGGAAGCGGAAGGGCAAGCGCAAGAGAAACGGCATCAAGGGTTTTTGGTGGGGCAATTGCACGTCAGTTATTGTCAGGTTTTGGAATCAAATTAGACGCTTATGTATCTGCCGTCGGACCATTAAAAATGGGTGATAATTATGAACATGTTGATTTCTCCAAAATTGAATCCAATATTGTTCGTTGTCCGGATGTGGAACTGGCAAAAAAGATGATTGAATATCTTGAAGAATTAAAGAAAGCCGGCGACACAACAGGTGGAGTCATGACTTGTGTCATAAAAGATGTTCCTGCCGGATTAGGCGAGCCCGTTTTTGATAAGCTTCACGCGGATCTTGGAAAATCGATTCTGAGCATCAACGCTGTACATGGCTTTGAATACGGAAGTGGTTTTGCCGGGGCTGCAATGAAAGGATCTGAACATAACGATCTGTTTAAAAAAGAAGGAAAGAAGATCGTTACTTCCTCAAACAATTCAGGTGGTATACAAGGTGGAATTTCAAATGGAATGGACATATTTTTCAGAGTAGCATTCAAACCTGTATCAACTTTGATGATCGAACAGAAAACAGTCGATAATGAGGGCAAGGATATTGCCTTAAAGGCTGAAGGGCGACATGATCCCTGTGTGGTTCCCAGAGCAGTTCCAATAGTTGAAGCAATGGCAGCTCTCACTTTAGCAGATCATTTATTAAGAAACCGCAACAGCAAATTAGTATAATAAAAAAACGAGTTAAACATCACATTCAAAATGAAAAAATTATTCAAATTTATTGCAATCTTCATTGTCATTTTACTGGTAATCCTGATTTCCGTACCATTTATTTTTAAAGGGAAAATTGTGGCAATGGTTAAGGAAGAGACTAACAAAAGTATCAATGCAAAAGTGGACTTTGGAGATTTTGATCTTTCATTGATCAGAAATTTTCCTAATTTCTCTCTGCGGGTAAATAATTTATCTGTAATAAATATTGCTCCATTTGAAGGAGACACTTTGATCTTTGCAAAACAACTCGATCTCACAATCGATGTTATGAGTGTGATAAAAGGCGAACAGATCAGTATCAGAAAAGTTGGTATCGATTCTCCTGTTATGTATTTTCTTGTGAATGAAGCGGGAAAAGCGAATTGGGATATTGCAAAGCCTAGTGTCGAACCGGCAGGAGCAGAGAAGCCTTCAACATTTAAAGCTTCATTGCAGAAATATTCTATTTCAAACGGACTTATCGTTTATGATGATAAGACAATGCCCTTCTTCCTGAAACTCGACAATGTAAACCATTCGGGAAGCGGCGATTTTACTCAGGATCTTTTTGAATTAAGAACTACCACTGAAGTTGGTAAAACAGACATGGCATATGGTGGAGTAAATTATATTAATAAAGCCAGAACAAAGATTGATGCTGATCTTGACATGAATATGAAAGAGATGCGTTTCACTTTTAAGAATAATAAAATTCAACTGAATGAATTGTTCCTTGATTTCTCAGGATGGGTCATGATGCCGGATACTAATATCGACATGGATCTGAAATTTGCAGCAGCGCAATCTGAATTCAAGAATTTTATTTCGATGATACCTGCTGTTTATTCTACTGAATTCAAAGACCTGAAATCTTCCGGTACGATGGCTTTAGGTGGTTTCATTAAAGGACGTTTCAATGGCAAATCGATGCCGGGCTTCGGACTTGATCTGAAAATTAATAATGGAATGTTCAAGTATCCATCGTTGCCTTCTTCTGTAAATAATGTAAACGTTGATCTTGCAATCAAGAATCCGGATGGTATTCCTGATCATACTTCAATCAATCTTTCAAAATTCCATGTAGAAGTCAACAACGATCCGTTTGATGCACGTTTATCTTTAACAACTCCTATCAGCGATCCGAATATTGATGCCTTTATGAAAGGTAAAATCGATCTTTCAGGAATTCAAAAGATCGTTCCGCTTGAAAAAGGTACTTCACTTACAGGCATAATTACTGCAGACGTTACTGCTAAAGGCAGAATGTCTGCAATTGAACAAAAGAAATTTGATCAGTTCGCTGCATCCGGAAATTTTGCAATTGCAAATATGAATTACGGAAATCCGACAATGAAAGAACCATTGCAGATAAATACACTTCGTCTGGCATTTAATCCTGCAAAAGTTGCTTTGGAAGCATTCAATGCAAAAATAGGTAAGAGTGATTTTAATGCCACAGGTTCACTTGAAAATTTCCTTGCATATGCATTAAAGGATGAAACAATTGTCGGTTCAATAAATATGAAATCATCTCAGATCGATCTGAATGAGTTTATGTCTGAAGGAACAACCGCTTCAGGCGCTCCTGATACAAATGCAATGACTGTGCTGGATATTCCTAAAAATATAAATTTTGTTCTGACTGCAGGTGTAGGCAAATTGATTTATCAGGATCTTACAATTTCAAATGTTTCCGGAAAAATTGTAATTAAAGATAAAGGGATAAATATGCAGGATGTATTCATGCAGCTCATGGGCGGAAGCATGAAATTATCAGGAAATTATTCCAGTGCAGTTTTAAACAAACTAACTTTTGATTTCGCTATCGACCTGAAAGATTTTGATATTGCGCAAACATCAAAGTCATTTGTTACTGTTGAGAAACTAGCTCCGATCACAAAAAATTGTTCAGGGAAATTCTCTACAGTTATGACTGTAAAAGGCGATCTTGACAGTAAGATGTCTCCTGTGATGAATTCACTTACCGGAGCCGGAAAACTTTCAACATCCGTTATAACAGTAGATAACTTCCCTGCATTTGTGAAAATTGCTGATGCATTGAAATTATCATCATGGAAAAAATTAACTGTTCCACCGGTAGCTCCTTCGTTTAAATTCGTTAACGGAAGAGTGTTCGTTGATCCATTTGATGTTACGATCAATAATATTAAATCAACTGTTGCCGGTTCCAATGGCTTTGATCAATCGATCGATTATACAATGGCTTCGCAAATTCCACGCGCTGCTCTTGGAAGTGCTGCTAATAGTGTGATCTCAGGGTTACTTGCAACAGCAAATTCCAAAGGCGCAAATCTTAGCGTTGGTGATGTGATTCCGGTAAATATTAAAATTACCGGAACGATCGATTCACCTAAGATTGGAACTGATCTCGGCAAAGCCGGTTCAAATGCAATGAACGATCTGAAAGCAAAAGCTAATGAGGAATTCAATAAAAAGAAAGATGAACTTGAAGCCAAAGCTCGTGAGGAAGCAGAGAAATTAAAAAATGATGCAGCTGCAAAAGTAAATGAACAAAAAGCGAAAGCATCTGCAGAAGCTGACAGGATCAAGAAAGAACAGGAAGCAAAAGCAAAGGCATATGCAGATAGTTTGAAAAAAGCAGCAGATAAAAAAGCAAAAGATGAACTCAATAAGTTGAATCCGTTTAAGAAATAATTGGTCTGCACTAAAATTGTTATGAGGTCAAGGAATAAAGGTCAAGGGTCAATGCATTCTACAGGAAAAAAAATGCCATATTTATTTGTAACATTTATTGTATTCAGTGTCATTTTTCAGAGTAATGCTCAGGAAACTCATTGTTCTGTTTCCCAGGATAAAAAAGCGCTAAAGTTTTTCGATGAAGCTAAAACTTTATTTAAAAGCCGCAAGTATGAGGATGCAAAAAATACAATCGGAAAAGCAATTGACGCTGATCCGGAATTTGGAGATGCATACCTTTTGCAAGGTGAGATCGCTTTGAAGAAAAAAGACGACAATCTGATGATTGAAAGCTTTAAAAAAGTGATTGAAATTTGCCCGGATGCCGATCCTGAATCTTATTTTCAAGTAGGTGCATTTTATTATGATACAAAAAATGGAAAGATGCGGAAACGTATCTGAAGAAATTTCTGGAGTTTGACAAGATAAATGAGGTTCATGGTTCAAAGGCTGAGTTGATGTTACTCCGTTCTGCATTATATGCACACCCTGTTGCATTTAATCCTGTTCCGGTCAAAGATATTTCATCACCTGATCCGGAGTATTTACCTTATATCAGTCCTGACAATGAACTTGCATTTTTTACTCGCCGGTATGAATTGCAGGCAAAAGGAATGCTGACTCCGCAAAGCGCTGAGAAGTTTATGATCGCCTATCTTCAGCCTAATGGATTATATGAAAGAGGAAAACCAATGGAAGATCCTTTCAACAGATCAACCAGCAACAATGAAGGTGGAGCTACTATTACAATTGATAACAAACATTTATTCTTTACAGTAAATACAAAAGGTAATTTCGATATCTGTACTTCTGATTTCGTTGATGGAAAATGGACAGAGATCACCAACCTTGGCCCTAACGTAAATGACCCCAAGCAGTGGGATAGTCAGCCATCAGTTTCGTCTGATGGGAAGACTTTATATTTTGCATCTGCCAGAGATTCTATGTCACGGATAGATATCTACAAAACAACGCGCGATGAAACCGGTAACTGGAAGAAGGCTGTGAAACTTTCTTCAAAGATCAATACTAATGGCAATGACAAATCACCATTCATCCATAGTGATAGCAGAACGCTTTACTTTTCATCAGATAGCTTACCGGGTCTTGGTGGCTACGATATTTTTAAATGTCAGATGGATGAAAATGGTAACTGGGGTAAACCTGTAAATATCGGTTATCCTATCAATACTGATGCCGATGAAGTTAGTTTTTTTGTCAGCACGAATGGTCGCACCGGTTATTTTGCAAGTAATAAACTTAATAACGGTGTCGGTGGATTTGATATTTATTCATTTGATCTTTACACAGAAGCTCGTCCTGATAATGTCTATTTTCAAAAGGGTGATATGAATGGAAAAGAAAATACAGAAATTGTAAACGCAACGATAGAAGTAAAGGATGCAATCACAAAGAAGTTAACCAAGATCGATGTTGATTCTGTAACCGGTGAATATGCATTCATTGTCAATTTTAAAAATGATCTTCTTATCAGTGTGAAAAAAGAAGGTTATGCCTTTGAATCAAATTACGTTCATTCACAGGATACCCAAAACTTGAAAGTGCAGAAAGTCGATATAGAACTTAAGAAACTCGAAGTTGGGGGACAATATACTTTGCATGATATCCTTTTCGCAACAAACAGTTTTGAATTAAATGATACAATTAAAACAGTATTAGATGAATTTTCCGATTATCTGATGCAGAATAAAAAACTTCAGGTTGCTCTTCACGGACATACAGATAATGTCGGAAATCCGTCGGATAATCTTATACTTTCTAACAACAGAGCAAAAGCAGTATTTGATTACCTTTCAACAAAAGGAATAGAAAAAACCAGAATGAGCTTCAAAGGCTTCGGTGAAACAAAACCTATTTCATCCAACAACACCGAAGAAGGCAGAGCGAAGAACAGGAGGACGGTGTTTGTGGTGAATAGCAAATAGTTATTCGTTATTAGTTAAAGTTTGGTCTTATATTTGTTAAGTCGCTTCCAAAACCAACAAATTCCATGAAAAAACTAATTTTTGGCCTGCTATTATGCAGTAATTTAATAGCTCAGGCAGACAATCAACGTGTAAATTTAAGTTCTGATGTAAACGGTGTTAAAGTGTTTCTTTCTGGTGCTCAGGTGATCAGAACTGCTAAGGGCAGTGTTGATGCCGGCTCTACTGAAGTAGCAATTGAAGGACTTTCATCGCAAGTAAATCCGAGTTCAATTATCGTTTCAGGTACCGGCGATGCAATGATAATGGGTGTTAGTTATACTTTAGACTATTTACGTGATAAGAAAAAGACGCCTGAGTTAGTTAGACTGGAAGATTCTCTTGAAACTTTAAAAGCTATTCTGGTAAGATATAACATGAATGAAAGTGTTTACAATGATGAAATGGCATTGTTGAATGCAAACAAAAATACAAGCGGCAGTAATGTTGGTGTTAATGCAGAGAATTTAAAAAAGGTTGCTGACTTTTATCGTGCCCGTTCAATTGAATTGAAAACTAAATTGATCGAAATCGCAGAATTGAAAGTAAAGGTCAATGAAAAGATTGCAAAACTCTCTGCTCAGATCAATGAGACGAATGGTAAACTAGATCAACCTTCCGGAACAATTTTAGTTTCAATTGAAGCAAAGCAAAGAACTAATATCGCTTTGAATGTTTCATATTACGTTCCTGCTGCATCATGGGAGCCATTGTATGAATTGCATGGTAAGGATGTAAAAAGTCCGGTAGAGTTAATTTATAAAGCATCAGTGAGACAATCGTCTGGTGAGAACTGGACAAAAGTACCTTTTACACTTTCTACAGGAAATCCACAGTTAAATAATACAAAACCTAACCTTGTTCCTTGGTTTGTTGATTTTATCAGATTCAGAAAACAATATGAGCTAAAAGAAATGCAAAGTGCTGCTCCTATGATGAACAAAGCTAGTACAGACAACTACATGATTCAAGGCGCAGCAGATTCTGCAATGGAGGAAATCGCAGTTTCACAGAATGAAACTGCTGTTAGTGTAGAATTCGAGATCAAACAAAGTTATTCTGTTGCAACAGATGGAAAAGATGTGATCATGACTATTGAGAAACATGAACTTCCTTCTCAATTTGCATATTATGCTGCACCACGAATCGATAAAACTGCATATTTAATGGCATCGATCACGGGTTGGGAACAATTAAATTTATTGCCGGGAAGAGCGAATGTATATTTTGAAAACAGTTATGTTGGCGAATCTTATATTAATCCAACATCAACGGCTGATACATTACGTCTGTCGATGGGCAGAGATGCACGAATCGTGATCAAAAGAACAAAGGTGAAAGATCTTTCCGGAGCAAAATTCCTTGGAAGCAATACGATTAAAGATTTCACTTTCGATATTTCTGTCCGTAACAATAGGAGCGAAGTTGTTGATCTGGTTTTAGAAGATCAGGTGCCGCTGACAAAAAACGAATCTATCAAGATCACTATCAATGAAACATCCGGTGCAGACTATAATTCTGAAATTGGAATGCTCACATGGAGAATGAATCTGAAGAATGGCGAAACAAAAAAATTCCGTGTTGCTTATACGGTGAAGTTTCCGAAGGATCAGAATGTGAGTGGACTGGAGTAGTTATTTGTTTACTGAATAGACTCTTTAGGTAAAGGGTCAAAGGTCAAAGGTCACGCAGCTTACTTGCATGCAGCGTGACCTCTGACCTTTGACCTTTGACCTAATCTAAGAGTAAATGAAATTTAACTTGCCCCGTAGCTGCTTTTGCTTTTTTTTGTAATAACTCATGAAATTCGAAACAAGCCGTTATTACGGGCTTTTATTAACTTTTACATTGATTTTTGTTGAATGTGTTCGTTCTTTCGGACAATGTTCAGCAGTGATCAATACTTTTCCTTATCGTGAGAGTTTCGAAACTGGTATGGCAAATTGGACCACAATTGGAACAAACAACGACTGGGTTTGGGGTACTCCTTCAAAACCTGTGATCAGTTCTGCAGGTGATGGAACAAAATGCTGGATCACCGGTGGTACATCTGCTTCTTTCTACAATTATGGAGAGAAGTCATGGGTGCAAAGTCCTTGTTTTGATTTTACGACCCTCAATAAACCCTTCATATCTGTTCTGGTTTTTTGGGATACGGAATTAACTTATGATGGTGCCAATCTTCAGTATTCTCTTAATGGTGGAAATTCATGGAGCACAATTGGCGCTGCAGGGGATTCTGTAAATTGTAACGTTTCAAACTGGTATAACAATTCCGGCATAACAAATTTAAACGGACTTGGTGGTTCTACTGCCGGTTGGTCAGGAACTACTCAGGCAACCAGCGGTTCCTGTAATGGTGGAAGAGGATCTGCTACCTGGCTTCGGGCAACCCACTGTGTTCCGCAAGTGGCTAATCAGCCACAGGTGATCTTCAGATTTACGTTTGGTAGCGGTACTACCTGTAACGACTATGATGGTTTTGCTTTCGATGACTTCTATGTTGGAATTGCACCGACAACTGCTCCGGTTGATTTTACATTTAATTGTATCGGTAATTCGACATACAATTTCAGTACTGTTCTTTCAAATTGCATTGATACTTACAATTGGAATTTCGGAGATCCGGGCTCGACTGATAATACTTCTGCAGCTCCATCACAAAATCATTCGTTTTCAACCTTCGGTACTTTCAATGTTACTTTAACCGGCGGTGGTGATTGTGCTAACGACACTTTAATTACCAAACAAGTGAAAATTATTGACGCAGCAATTTCTTCTACTGATGTGACGTGTCAGGGCGATAGTAATGGAACTGCAATGGTTGTTCTTCAAGGTCACGGACCTTCAACAATTGTTGAATGGAATACATCTCCTGTACAAACTGCTCCCGGAATAAGGAATTTACCGGTAGGTGAGTATACTGCATTAATTAGTGATACCGCTGCCTGTGGACTTTCAGTTACCACGGTAGTAGGAGAAGGACCTGATGCCAGGCCAACAGTAGATATAGGTAGCGACTTGTTAATTTGTCCCGGTTCAACAATTCCATTACTGATCAGGAATTTTTCAACTTACCAATGGCAGGATGGTTCTACGGATTCTTTATATCTGATCACAGCTTCAGGAAATATTTTCCTGACTGTTACAAATGCAGCCGGTTGTCGTACAACAGATTCATTGATCGTTGAAGAAGATTGTCTGAGTGATATACTTTTTCCGAATGCTTTCACTCCGAATGAAGATGGAATTAATGAAATTTTTTCAGGTGTTGGATCAGAGCCTGAAAATTTCAAGCTCAGGATTTTTGATCGTTGGGGCGAATTAATTTTTGAATCAAACAGTATATTGAACGGTTGGGATGGTAAATACAATGGACATTCAGTACATGATGGTGTATATGTTTACCAGTCAATATTTACAATTGCAAAAAATAATGAAATAGAAAAAACGGGGAAAGTTGTTTTGATCCGCTAATTTTATATGAAGAGATTTCTGTTATTTATAATTGTTGTGTTTTGTTGTGTAGAGTTTTCGCATGCCAGAAATAAACTTTCTTTCTTCGAAAAAAGTCCTGTCCCTGACACCTGCAGAATTCGTTTACTGAACTATTCCACTGCAGCTTTATATCCGATAAGTATGTCGTGGCTGTATACACAATGGTACCGTGATTATCCACAGAGTTCATTCCATTTATTCAATGATAATTCTGAATGGCTTCAAATGGATAAGTATGCACATTTTTTTGATGCCTATAGTATTGCCAAGCCTTTGACACATCTATATCAGTGGGCCGGATACGACAATAAGAGATCAACACTTTATGGCTGTGGAATTGCATTTTTATTTCAGACAACTGTTGAGGTCTTTGATGGTTTTTCATCTGAATGGGGATTCAGTACCGGTGACCTTGCTTGTAACACCGGTGGCGTGTTGCTCTTTGGAGCACAACAGTTAGGATGGAAAGAGCAACGCATTATCCTGAAGTATTCATTTCATCAGACCGAATTTTCTAAATATCGTCCGGATGTATTAGGGAGTAATCTACCTGAAAATATTTTGAAAGACTATAATGGATTGACAAGCTGGGTTTGTATTAACCCGGCGTCATTTATGAGTGAAAGTTTCAGGTTTCCAAAATGGTTGAATCTTGCAGTAGGCTTCGGTGCAGAAGGAATGACCGGCGGTGATTTCAATCCAAAGGAAGTAGATGGAAGAACATTGCCTGAATTCGAACGATACCGTCAATATTATCTGGCATTTGATATTGAATTGTCTAAGATTCAAACGCGCTCATCTTTTTTAAAAGGAGCATTTAAACTTATAAATATCATTCATCTGCCATTGCCGACATTAGAATTTTCACCCGGAAGAAAAACGATTGGTAGGTTGGCTTATTTTTAAAATAAAATAGTTCAAAAAAGAGTATTATCTTAGGGAATAATACTCTTTGTAGAATAATTTAATAAGAGGTCAATGAAGGATCGATCTCCCTGGCATAGGCTAATATGCCGCCTTTAAGATTGTAGAGATTAGTAAAACCAATTTTTTCAAGCTCATTAACAATTGCTCCGCTGCGTCCACCGGATTTGCAATGAATGATTACAGTTTTGTCTTTTGAGATCTTTTCAGTTTCATTTAAAATAATTCCCATTGGAATCAATTCACCATCGAGATTACAAATTTCATATTCGAATGGTTCTCTTACATCGATCAATTGAAAATCTTCACTATTGTCGAGTTTCTGTTTTAATTCTTGTACTGTGATTTCTTTCATAGGCGTGGGTTATGAATATTATTTTAGTGTGGGTACACAAATTTAAGATATTTTTGGATTTTATGCAGTTACTGTAAGCATTTTTGCGAACTTTTTAACAGCAATAAATAATCATTATACCTAATTAATTACATATTTTTATTCTTACCTTGATTTTGTTCAATATTGAATGAATATACCAAAAGCGAAGCAATATAAATCCGGTTAAAAATTTCAAAACCGGACCATGTTCGGAATTTGTAAAACTGATTTTTATAAAATAAGTTTCACTTGGAATTATTTCATAAATAAAAGACGTATGGATATTAGAATAGTGCATTTCACTCCAAATTTTAAAGATGACTTTTACACGTTGAATGCTCAATGGTTGAATCATTATTATTTTATTACTCCGGAAGACGAAGTATTACTAAGAAATCCGGAGAAAATTATTGAAAAAGGAGGCGGGGTATTTTTTGCCCTTAATGGTAATATCGCTGTCGGGACGTGCGCTATCGTTCCTGAATCGAGTTCAATCTTTGAACTGATAAAAATGGGAGTTGATCCAAATGTGCAAGGAAATGGTATTGGTTCACTTTTGATGAAAGCTTGTATCGAGTTTGCAAAAGAAAGAAAAGCTGATCTGATCACACTTGAAACGGCTGTCCCATTGAAAGCCGCAATTCATCTCTACGAAAAATTCGGCTTCGTTAAAACTTCTGAAGAATACACTCATCCTGTTTTTAAGCGTGTAACTTTTAAGATGCAGCTTTTATTGCAATAGTAATATGAGGAGTTTATTTTTATTTACAGTCACTTTTCACTTCATTTCACTTCATTTCACTTCATTTCACTTCATTTCACTTCATTCCACTTCATTCCACTTCATTCCACTTCATTCCACTTCATTCCACTTACATTCTTTTCTCCAACTCAAACATCTCATCCCGTAGCCTTGCCGCTTCAACAAAGTCGAGTTCTTTTGCGGCTTTCTCCATTTCTTTTTTCGTCAGACTGATCATTTTTTTGATTTCATCTTTGCTGAGATATTGTAACAAAGGATCAGCTGCCAGATTTTTTTGCTCTGATTCAATGTAAGCCTTCGCTTCAGCAATCTTTTTATCAGCAACTTTTGTCTGTCCGATAATACTCTCCATCGTCCGGTTGATCTGAACAGGAACCAATCCATGTTCCTGATTATATTTATGCTGAATTTCTCTTCTTCGATTTGTTTCGTCGATTGTCTTCTGCATACTCTCAGTCATCTTGTCTGCATAAAAAATAACTTTGCCATTTACATTTCTGGCTGCACGACCGGCAGTTTGAGTTAACGAACGATTGCTTCTTAAAAAACCTTCTTTGTCTGCATCAAGAATTGCAACCAATGAAACTTCAGGAAGATCCAATCCTTCCCGGAGCAAGTTAATTCCAATCAATACATCAAAATTTCCCAGACGCAGATCACGTAAAATTTCAACTCTCTCTAATGTATCTACTTCAGAGTGGATATACCTGCAATTAATATTTAACCTTGTCAGATATTTTGCAAGCTCTTCTGCCATACGTTTAGTAAGTGTCGTTACAAGCACCCGTGAACCACTTGCAATAGTTTTGTGAATTTCTTCAAGCAGATCATCTACTTGATTGATACTTGGTCTGACTTCTATGACAGGATCGAGTAACCCCGTCGGACGAATGACCTGTTCCACGACAACTCCTTCACTTTGCTGAAGTTCATATTCAGCCGGCGTAGCACTTACAGAAATTACCTGTGGAAGAAGAACTTCAAACTCGTCAAACTTTACAGGGCGATTATCAAGTGCAGAAGGTAAACGAAAACCATATTCAACAAGATTCTGTTTTCTGCTTCTGTCACCGCCATACATTGCTCTGACTTGTGGAACAGTTACATGGCTTTCATCAATGACCATTAAAAAGTTGTCAGGAAAATAATCAATCAGACAAAACGGTCTTGCACCAATTTGTCTGCCGTCAAAGTACCGCGAATAATTTTCAATTCCCGAACAATAACCCAATTCCCGGATCATTTCCAGATCATAGGTAACTCTGTCTTCAAGTCTTTTTGCTTCCAGATTCATTCCAAGCGAACGCAGATAATCAGTTTGCTTGACCATATCTTCCTGGATCATCCAGATTGCTTCGAGTTGTCTGTCGGCATTGGTAACAAAAATGTTAGCAGGATAAATAGTAACTGCATTATTTTTTTCTATTGTCTTTCCTGATACAGGATCAATTGTAGTTATCTCCTCAATTTCATCTCCAAAGAAACTGAAACGATAGGCTATATCACCATAGGCAACAAACACATCTACAGTTTCACCTTTCACACGGAATTTACTTCTGGTGAATTCAGTTTCTGTCCGTGAGTATAATGAAGTAACAAGTTGATGTAAAAATTTATTCCTGCTGATCTTATCACCTTCTTTTACTCTGATCGTATTGCTTTTAAAATCTGCAGGATTTCCAATACCATAAATACAGGAAACGGAACTTACAACTATCACATCTTCCCGTCCTGAAAGTAGGGCAGTGGTAGTACTTAAACGAAGTTTTTCAATTTCATCATTGATGGCCAGATCTTTTTCTATGTAAGTATTAGTTGAAGGAATAAAAGCTTCCGGCTGGTAGTAATCGTAATAAGAAACAAAATATTCAACTGCATTGTTTGGAAAAAACTGTTTGAATTCTCCATACAATTGTGCAGCCAGAGTTTTATTATGCGAAAGTATCAGCGTTGGTTTCTTAACCCTGTCGATTACGTTTGCAACAGTAAACGTTTTACCTGAACCGGTAACACCGAGTAATGTCTGCGCCTGATCCCCTCGTAAAATTCCCTGTACGAGTTGATCAATTGCCTGTGGCTGATCGCCTGTAGGCAGAAATTCGGAAGTAAGTGAAAAGGCCATGGAAAGGATTTGAGAGATACAAAAATAAAAAAAAGGTTGCCGAACTTAACGACAACCTTTTTTTATTTCAATTATTTAAATTGATCATTGTGCGTATGCCGGTTCGTTCCAGATTTCCCATGATTTCTCTGCTTGTAGTCGAAGCATTCTGAAACCATTGTGGATAAATGCACCTGCATCTTTCGACTTTTCCAGGAATAATGTTTGCGCCGGATTATAGATCAGGTCAAAACAAAGATTCTTGTGAGTCAGAAATTCATACGGGATGTTAGGACATTCGTTTACTTTAGGGAACATTCCAAGTGGTGTAGTATTTACAATGATTTGGAAAGCCTTCATAGTATTGTTATTCAAGTCTGCATAAGTATAGTGAAATCTTGAATCTTCTCTTGTTACAAAGAAATGCTCAATGTTCAACTTTCTGAATACATAACTTACCGCTTTTGCTGAACCACCTGTTCCTAAAATCAACGCCCGACGATGATGTGGACGAAGGATAGGGCGGATAGCCAATTCAAATCCCCAGGCATCTGTGTTGTAGCCATGAAGTTCAAATTTAGTTTGATCCTGACGAATGATCTTGATGGTATTCACAGCTCCGATCTTCTGTGAAATATCATCTAAATTGTCAAGCATTGGAATAATGTCCTGTTTAAACGGGATAGTGATATTGAGTCCCATCAATTCCGGATTTTCACGAACGATCTTTTTGAGGTCGTAAATATTCTCAGTTTCAAAATTTTCATAGACACAATCGTTTCGACCTTCCCGTTGAAATTTCTCAGTAAAGAATTTCTTGGAGTACGATTGTTCTAAAGGAGTACCGAACAAGCCAAATTTTTTCATTTTTTTCCTTTTTTTAATTGTTTAATTGCGCAGATTAACTTTACTGTATTTTGATTTTAAAAATCCGATGATAACCGGCAATACCGAAACTCCGATAATTCCCAGCGTTACTAAAGAAAAATGGGATTTGACCCATTCATTGCTACCCAGTAGGTAACCGGCAATTGTGAAGAGAAAGATCCAGATCACATTGCCTGCTATGCAGAAAAGTAAAAAACGACGATATAACATACTTCCTAAGCCCGCGACAAACGGTGCAAAAGTTCTTACAATTGGAATAAAACGAGCCAGAATTACTGTCTTGCCACCATGCTTTTCATAAAATGCATGAGTCCGGTCCAGATAGGCTTGCTTAATTAATTTTCTTTTTGAATTGACTAATTTGTCCCCGATAAAATTCCCGACAGCAAAATTCAGATTGTCACCTACAAATGCGGCGATAAATAAGATCGGAATTAAGATCCACAAATTTAATAGGCCTGCACCTGCCAATGCTCCTGCTGCGAACAGTAAAGAATCACCCGGTAAAAACGGCATGACAACTAATCCAGTCTCGCAGAAGATGATCAATGCAAGAATTAAATAAGTTGCTTTGTGATACTCTTTGACAATTGCTTCCAGATGTTTGTCAATATGCAGAACAAAGTCAATGAATTGTTCAAAAATTTCCATACGGCTTAAAAGATTCGAAGCTCAACACCAATGTGGTTACTCGCAGTTTTTTCTCTTGGTGTAAAGGTAATAATTTTGGAATAAATAGTATTAATTTTGATATTATTTCATACATCTTTTTTGTTTACAAGATTTGGAAAAATACCTTAACAAACTGTTCACTAAAAGGATGATTTAGGTAACTTGCATTTGTCATAATTGTGTCAGAATGAAGCTAAATATAGGCGATAAAGTCCGCTTTTTGAACGAATCAATAGAAGGAACAATAGCCAGTGTTTTATCGCACGGTCGTGTTGAAGTGAGGGATAGTCATGGCTTTACACATGTATCGGAAGAACGATATCTGGTCAGAATTGAGTTGACTCTTGAAGAGGTGCAGAATGATCTAAACGAATCATCCTCAGTTCCTAAATCCAGTTCACCTCCACCGGTTCAAAAGAGTTCCATCCCGATAATTTCTTCCCTTGAAGATGATAATACGATCTATGCTGCCATCAGACTTTTAGATGAAAAAAATCCTTTAACGACTGATGTTGAGATTTTCCTGCTGAATAATACGGATTATTCAATTTGTTTCACTTGCCTTAAACGTTTGGGGAATTTCCGTGCAGGAATTCATTCAGGAGTGTTAAATTCTAACCACGAAAGTTTGATCGGAGTATTTTCTCAGGACGAAATCTACCGGTTTGACGGTTTCGAATTTCAATTTCTTTTCTTTAAAAAGGAAGAGTTCAAACCTAAAAATCCGGATACGAAACTACTTCAATTCAATTCTTCTGATTTCATGAATGCAGATTTGAGAAAGAAGTTCTATGACAGAGATGATACAATTCTTCTTTTGCCTTTACATGAGGTCAAACAAATGACAGAAGTTGATATCGTTGGGCTACTCGATAAGTATAAAGATAAAAAAGAAGCAGAAGCCAGAAATTTAAATGCGAAAACGAAAAACAAATCCAGCCGCTTTGTTGTTTTAACCCGCCAGAAAGTTGTCGATTTGCATATTGAAGAATTGATCAAAGATTATTCTTCAATGTCAAATGCACAGATCATTTCATATCAGATCAATTTTTTCATGCAGGAAATGGACAAGGCTCTGATCGACAAATTACATAAAATTGTTTTTATCCATGGTGTTGGTGCCGGAGTTTTGCGAAGTTCTATCCGGGAAGAACTTAAGCGGTTTCCAAATATCCGTTATACCGATGCTCCAATTGAGAAATATGGGAACGGTGCTACGGAAGTTGAATTTATATGATCACGAAGACTCATCATTTTGAATTTAAAAAAAAGATCCGGATCATGCGCCGGGTACTTTTTGCAGGAGCACTACTTACCATACTGAAATTTTTTGCATATCACCTGACGCATTCAAATGCAATTTTGACGGATGCTTTGGAGTCGATCATTAATATTGTTGCTGCCGGTTTCGGACTTTTTACGCTAGTGTATGCTTCACGACCAAAAGATGAAAATCATCCGTATGGTCACGGAAAGATGGAATTCTTTGCTGTCGGATTTGAAGGCGCACTGATCTGTTTCGCCGGAATTGGTATGATCTATCAGGCAATCAAATCATTTTCTTCTCCGGTAGAAATCCATCAACTCGACATTGGACTTGCAATAACCACCGGCGCTGCAATTCTAAATTATCTGATGGGTCGATATATGATCAGTCAAGGAAAAAAATTACATTCAACAACATTAATCGCCGATGGTCAGCATCTTGTATCTGATACCGTTTCGTCTATTGTACTCCTGATCGGTTTAGGTTTGATCATACTTACCGGCTATAAAATAATCGACTCTATTCTGACAATTGCACTTGGAATTTATATTCTGTTTGTTGGATATCGTTTACTGAGAAATTCAATGGCCGGATTAATGGATGAGACTGATTTTGATAAAGTGCTGGAACTTGTCGACGTTTTGAATCAAGGGCGACGACCTGCGTGGATAGATATTCATAATCTCCGCGTTGTGAAATACGGATCATCTTTACATGTTGATCTCCATTTGACTTTACCCTGGTACGACAATCTCCAGAAATCTCATGAAGAAGTTAAAGCACTTGAAGTCCTGGTAAATAAACAATTCGAAAACCGGGTCGAATTCTTTATCCATACCGATCCTTGCTTACCTACCGGCTGTCCAATTTGCGCCGTAGAAAATTGTCCGGTCAGACAACATGATTTCAAAAAGAAACTTGAGTGGGATCTTCCTTTAATAATGAAAAACAAACCACACCAGATTTAATTAATAATTTTATAATAGTACTTTCACTTCCATCTTTGATTTTTTCCCTTTTAAAAAATTTTTAAACAACAAAAAAAAACAAAAATCAAATTCAATAATTTTAGTTGAAAATTCATAATTTTTAAATTAATTGTTCGCAGAATAAATTTCTAGCAAGCCTCCACATTTTCTTGACATACATCTTTTTGAATCAAAGAAAAAGCAGTTCTTGTGCGAGGGAGTCCACGCGCTGCGCGAAATCATTTGAAAAGTTGAATCAGGGCTGTACCCAATAATAAGATTTCAAATGATTTGGTGCGCGTGGTCGCCTTTTTTTGTTTCTTTTTTTGGCCAAACAAAAAAATAAAATTGAAAGAATTGGCTTCGATGTGAGAAATTACTTTCAAATGAAAATAATTTTTTCTGACAGGAGTAATTTGTTATTAGTTAATAAATCCAGTTGCAAATAAATCCCGTTTATCTATTCAAACAGATCAATAACATTCTAAAAAACTTATTAAACAACAATTCTATGAAAAAGAAAATTCTTTTTGCAGCTATGGCTGTGACGCTAAATGCGGGTGTAATTTTTGCTCAGACAGGTAACACAATGGTAGGTGGTGAATCAATGTATCCTGCTAAAAACATTATTGAAAATGCAGTCAATTCAAAAGATCACACAACATTGGTGGCTGCAGTGAAAGCAGCAGGACTGGTTGAAACTCTGCAAGGTAAAGGACCTTTTACAGTTTTAGCACCTACTAATGATGCATTTGAAAATTTACCACAAGGAACAGTTGAATCCTTACTTCAACCTGAAAATAAATCGAAATTATCAGGAGTTCTCACGTATCATGTATTGGCAGGTAAGTATGACTTTAATACAATTTCTAAAGCTATAAAAGATGGCAAAGGTACTGTATCAATGAAAACTGTTGCAGGTGGTTCTCTTACGTTTATGATGAATGGAAGTCATAACATTTCTGTTAAAGATGAAAATGGTGGAGTAGCAAATATTTCAACGTATGATGTGTATCAAAGCAATGGCGTAATTCATGTTTTAGATAAAGTGCTTTTACCAAAAATGTAATTTGTATTTTAATGTGTAAGCGAAACGGTCGGTATTAAATTCCGGCCGTTTTTTTTCATTTAATAAACAGAATTGGATTATTTCAGGATAAATTCGCTCTGAAATCGGATTTATATCAACTATTTTTATTTCAACTTTTGCACTTTGGTAAAAAAAATTAGATTTGTAAAGCATCCCTGCGATATGCTATAAAAGGATTGAACTTTCCTGCTGAAAGATTCTTTCATTTAAAATTAATTATGCTTTCAATTAATAATCGGTTGTCGGAATTTCTTATTCAATTATTGAAATATTTTTTCAAAAAAAGAAAAGCTTGCAATTCTTTTGTTCGTACTTTTTATTTTCAGAAGCGATGATTCAATCAGCCAATCCATAAAAATATTGTTTGATGCTTCAAAGGCAGAAGCTGCGGGAAATGCAGACTGGGTGATTGATGCAAGCTCAAGAAATTTAGGATTTTCTACTGGCCCCGCTATTTTAAACGGAGGAAATGAATCCAATGCACAAAGAATTCCTTCACCGGCACAGTCGGGGATTACTGCATCAACAGCTGAGACATACTGGGATGGCGGACTTTCTTATTGGGGAATTGATTGTGTAAACCGGAATTACATTGTTGAATCGTTGCCTTATAACGGCTCAATTACTTATGGCAATTCTTCAAATTTGCAGGACTTGTCGAACTATGATGTCTTTATCGTTTGTGAACCGAATATACTTTTTACTGCGGCACAGAAAACTGCTATACTAACCTTTGTACAAAATGGGGGCGGACTATTCATGGTAGCTGATCATACAATTTCTGATAGAAATAATGATGGCGAAGATTCTCCTTTTATCTGGAATGATCTGATGACAAATAATACCGTTCAGAATAATCCATTTGGAATGTCATTCGATTTAGTTGATTTTTCACAAACAACTTCTAATATACCCAATCTGCCCAACGATTCTATACTTCATGGACCGGCAGGTAACGTTACTCAAGTACAATTTGCAGGAGGAACTTCATTAACTCTTTCACCTGCTCAAAATTCAAGCGTTAAAGGTGTTGTCTACAAAACAGGATCTTCTTTTGGAAATACAAATGTAATGTGTGCTTATGCAAGGTTCGGAAGCGGGAAAGTTGCAGCAATAGGTGATAGCTCACCTTGCGATGACGGAACCGGTGATCCGAATGACGGATTATTTTTCGGCTACACTCAGGATGCAGGAGGAAATCATAGAAAACTTTTAATGAATATGACGATCTGGCTTGCGACTCAGAATACAATTTCTCCACCAACGGCTGATTTTTTTGCAAGTCCATTGACTGTATGCACCGGACAAGCTACAACGTTTACTGATAATTCAACTTCAGGAAATACGTCTTACGCATGGAATTTTGGGTCAGGTGCAACTCCTGCTACTGCATCAACTGTAGGTCCGCATTCAGTTTCATATACTACTGCTGGTACAAAAACTATTTCTTTATCAGTTACCAACTCTGCAGGGACAAATTCAATTACAAAATCAAATTATATTACTGTTGATGGAAATTGTAATACCCCTGATCTGGGTGTAATAAATTTACTTTCTCCTTCAACTAATATTTGCCCGACATTAAATTCTGAACTGAAAGTTAGAATTCAAAATTTCGGTTTGTCCTCAATTAATTTTTCTAATACTCCTGCTACAATAAATATGCAGGTAACAGATCCTGCTTCAGCAAATTTTCCTTTTAGTCAAGTGATCAATTCGGGAATTTTATCAGCCGGAGCAACTTTGGATGTTACTTTCTCATCTACTTACAATATGATGCTGCCCGGAAATTATTTATTCAATGCAAACTCAGTTTTGTCCGGAGATATCAATCCCTCCAATAATGCTATGCCTGCAACTTCAATAATTATCAATGCTGGCTTGCAATCAGAAGTTGTATTAGTCGATGAAAGCATAGGAACAGTTGCAGCAACAACATCAATCGCATCACACGAAACCAACAATGGTTTCGATAATGATAATTTAACAATGTCCGGTACGGCTGATATAAGAATCACAACTTCCTCAAACGGATATGCTACTGCATCCGGTGGAGCTAATGTTTTTTTTACTGCCAGTGGAAGAAATTTTATTATCTCAGGAATTAATACTTCCGCCAACTTCAATACTGAATTGTCATTTGGCGTTTTAAAAAGTGTTGCTTCCTCTGATGGAAGTGATTTGCTGATCCAGGTAAGTACTGATGGAACAAATTACTCTGATCTTACAATGCCGGCATTGCCATTGAATTCTTCCTGGAATTATACAACCCTTACGGGAACGATTCCATCTTCTCCGAATTTGTCGAT
Source organism: Bacteroidota bacterium (assembly GCA_016711505.1). NCBI lineage: Bacteria > Pseudomonadati > Bacteroidota > Bacteroidota bacterium. The sequence continues at coordinate 268,758 of JADJSV010000001.1, forward strand.
AAAATTTACAACAACCAATACAACTCAATATAGAATTGATGATATTCGATTGATTGACCATATGGCTCAGGCGGAAATATGCGGTAATAGTATTGATGATAATTGTAATGGTTTGGTTGATGAAAATTGCTCTGTTACACTGAATTTAAATGTACTGATTGAAGGATTTTATCAGTCGAATGGTAAAATGGCTGCAGCGATCGATTCAGTAATTTCACCTCTCTTGTGCGATTCCATTACCATTGAACTTCACTCAGCAGCAAGTCCATATTCTACAGTTTATACTGATAAAAAAACAATTGATAGATTTGGAAATGGAGTATTTATTTTTCCTTCAAATCTTCTTGGTCAAACTTTATACCTGGTGGTGAAACATAGAAATTCAATACAGACATGGAGTGCATCGCCGGTATTATTTAATAGTTTGTCAGTCACGTATTCATTTTCGGATAATGCTTTAAAAGCATTTGGCAATAATCTGAAAAATCTGGGAAATGGATTCTTTGCAATTTATAGTGGAGATATCGATCAGAATGGAGTAGTAGATACATCAGACCTTTCCATCGTTGAAAATAATATGCAGCAATTCTTAACCGGCTATTTACCGTCAGATGTTACCGGAAATAAAATTTCAGAATCGTCGGATGGAAGTGTGGTGGAAAACAATTACGGAAAAATGATCTCGAAACCGTAATTCATATTTCGTAATTCAATGGGTGCTGTTGCAGGCGTTTGTTTGAAAATCGTTATACGAGATTTATAATTCGTAAATCGAATTAGTCTCTGATCTAAGGTTGTTTTCTAATTTTTAGATGTTTTTCTATTATTTCAATTTTGGAAATTTGTTCCAATTAAACAATCAATCAATTTACAGGTCGCCCCTACGGGGCTAATTCGTAATGGGTATGTTTCGTTCTACAAACAGGTCGCCCCTGACGGGGCTATGCTTTGTACGGATACTGCGTAATTGATAAAAGTAATATATATGCTTAGGTTAAAACCAATATTTTAAAATGTAAATGTATGTTAGCCCCAGAGGGCGACCTGTGATTTAATCGATTGTTTCCAATTATTAAATACCAATTTTACATTCAAAAAATCCATTCTTCCTATCATTTAAATTACATTTAATCACAGGTCGTTCCTACGGGACTAATTCGTAATGCGTATGTTTCGTTCTATAACAGTTCGTTTCTGACGGGGATATGCTTTGTACGGATACTGTGTAATTGATATAAGATAGATATAAGCTTAGGTTAAAACCAATATTTTGAAATGTAAATGTATGTTAGCCCCAGAGGGGCGACCTGTTTGTAGAAAAAACAATACACCTGCCTAATAGCCCCGTAGGGGCGACCTGTGATTTAATCGATTGTTTCCAATTATTAAATACCAATTTTACATTTAAAAATTCCAGTCTTCCTATGATTGAAATTACATTTAATCAAAAAAAAATTATCCATTTTAAATTAACATATCCAAAATTTCAATTAATGAAACGCCAAATTAAATTTAATAATACATTGCTAACCGTTTTTCTCAAAATACATTTACATGTACTAAACAATTAGGCTTAGATGACTTTTAAAGAGAACCTTAATATCGAAAATAATGCGAGCCTTTATGACTTCTAATTTCTGACTTCTGATTTCAAGCAACAGGTTCCCACAACTCAATCCGATTTCCCTCCGGATCATAGATCCATCCGAATTTTCCATAATCGTATGTTTCCATATTTTCATCAACTTCAATTTCCGAAGAGCGTAATTCTTTTAGTAATTCTTCAAGATGTTTCACTCTGAAATTAAGCATAAAATCTTTTGATGATCTGCCGAAATATTTTGAGTCTTGCGAAAAAAATGACAAGTAAGTATTCTCAATTACGTCAGGCTGATTTAAATCGCGCCATTGCATATCGTAGTAGGACGTTGTGAAATCCATTCCAAAATTTTTACTGTAAAATTCTACTGATTGCTGAACATCACTACACTTAAGGAAAATTCCACCAAGTCCTGTTACGTGTCCAAATAATTCCAAAGGCTTATGGTAATCATCGAATGCCCGGTCAACCGGTTCCCATAATTCAATTTTATTTCCATCACAATCTATTGCCCAGCCAAACCTACCGTAATCGTAGCTTTCAACTTTATCGTCGACTTCAACTCCGTTCTGCATTAAGCGAATACGTAAATTATCAAGATCCGCTACACGTAGGTTGATCATTGAATCTGATGTTCCCGGATAAAAATAATCTGTGTTCTCAGGGAAGAAAGAAAAAACTGTATAACCAATGTCATTCGTCTGCACCAGATTACGCCACTTGAAACTAAAGTATATTCCCGTCCCAAAACCAATACCCAGATTGTCTTCATACCATCTTGCGAGGTATTTCGGGTCGTTTGCTTTTATGAATATGCCGCCTATCATTCGGAAGTAGTAAGAGGTTATTAGAAATTGTAAGTTGTTGTTGTAAGTGGTAAGTTGTGAGTGGTGAGTAGCACTGCATGATAAATTGGAAATGGTTTCTTTTATTTAACATTTAGCAAAATGTCAATAAATGTAGCCACTTGAAGTATGTATGTAGTGCTACTCACCACTTACTACTCACTACTTACCATTAGTGGCAGTATGTAATTGTTGTAAGCACTTGAGGTAAGCAAACAGTGCTACTTACCACTTACCACTTACTACTCACCACTAGTAACCAAGTATCTTCATCATCGAAATCGCGCTTTGTTCCTTCGCAAACAATCGTGTGGTGATTTCGCCATCTTCATCGCGGTCTATGATAACCATCTTCGGTGCAGGAACCAGACAATGTTGTATTCCGCCATAACCACCTATACTTTCCTGATAGGCTCCCGTATGGAAGAATCCGATATACAATGGTTCACCTTCGAGTTTTTCTTCTGAAGGCAGGTAGACCTGATTAACATGCGATTCTGTATTGTAATAATCGTCGCTGTCGCAGGTTAATCCTCCTATGTTTACTCGCTTATGTTCTTTTTCCCAATGATTGATCGCAAGTAAAATAAATTTCTGCTTGATTCCCCACGTATCAGGAAGCGTTGTAATGAACGAACTATCGATCATGTACCACAACTCATTATCGTTTTGCTGTTTTTGGTCTACGATGGATAGGAGCGTGGCACCACTTTCAGCAACGGTGAAACTACCAAACTCTGTAAAGATATTCGGCTCTTCTACACCTTGTGCGCGACAAGTCGTCTGAATCTGTTTGATGATCTGCTCGGCCATGTAATCGTAATCGTATTCAAAGCCCAGCGATTTTCTGATCGGCCAACCACCGCCGATATCCAGAGAATCAAGAGTCGGACAGATCTTCTTTAACTCACAATAAACGTTCACACATTTTGAAAGTTCAGACCAGTAATAAGCTGTGTCTTTGATGCCGGTATTGATAAAGAAGTGTAGCATTTTCAGTTCAAAGCGCTTGTTCTTCTTCAGATTTTTAATGTAAAAGTCACGGATCTCATCATAACGAATACCTAATCTGGATGTATAGAATTCGAAATTCGGCTCTTCGCCGGAAGCGATCCTGATCCCAACTTTCACTTTTTTACGGCCTTTTATCCGCTTATCATATTGTGACAGTTCGTTCATGCTATCCAGAACAGGGATAACGTTCTCAAAACCATCATTTAACAGTCCGATAATATTCTCAATGTATTGAGGTCTTTTGTAGCCGTTACAGATGATAAAAATGCTTTTATCTATCTTTTTGTCAGCATGTAAAGCCCTAATCAGCGGAATATCAAATGCTGATGAAGTTTCCAGATGAATATCATGTTTCAAAGCTTCGTGCAAAACATAAGAAAAATGGGAACTTTTAGTGCAATAGCAGTAGGTATATGTACCTTTGTAATCTGCCTTTGCAATGGCAACATTGAATATTCGCTTGGCTTTCTTAATTTGCGAACCTATTTTAGGAAGATAGGTGATTTTCAACGGAGTACCGTATTGCTTGATGATCTCCATCAAATCGATGCCGTAAAAATGCAGGTTGTTGTCGATTACTTCAAAGCCTTCCTGGGGAAAGTAAAAAGTTTGTTCGATCAGATCGCGATAGGTATTCTTCATTCTAAACCGTTGAGTTTAATTGGGGATGAGGATTAGTGATAAATGCGGGTGACTTGGATTGAAAGATTTTTGCTAAAGTAAGTAACTTACTTTTATTACTTACGTTAGGGAAAAGATTTTTCGGATAAATAAATCAGAGTATGAAAAAGATAAAGATCGTAGAAGTGAAATCAGAGATCGGTGCCGGAACACGAGGCGCTTCAATGGGTCCTGATGCAATTAAGATTGCAGCGCTCGACTACGGTAGCAATCTGTTTAAGAAGATTGATTCAATTGAAGTTCAAACGGAAAATAATCTGCTGTTTGAATCTCCCGGTAGTCCGTATGCAAAGAGAATAAAAGGCATGTATGTCGTTCTTGAAAGGACTGCGAATGCGGTCAGAAATTCTCTCAAGAATAATGAATTCCCGATCGTCCTTGCCGGTGATCATAGCACTGCTGCCGGAACTATTTCAGGTATCCGCATGGCTTACCCGAAGCAGCGTATCGGTGTAATATGGGTGGATGCACATGCGGATCTTCATTCTCCATGGACGAGTCCTTCAGGTAACATGCATGGAATGCCACTGGCTGCCGTCTTGAATGAAGATAATGCCACTAACAAAATGAACAAACCCGATAAGGAAACTTTAGACCTTTGGGGCAAGATCAAAAAGTTGGGTGGAATTGCTCCGAAGATCGAATACAGCGATGTTGTTTATATCGGATTGCGCGATGTTGAACCTGAAGAATCTTATTTGCTTAAGAAACATAAAGTGAAAATTTTCAGCACGAGCGAAGTGAAGCGTAACGGTGTTGAGAAAATTGCACGTGATACATTGGCGCATCTAAGCCGCTGCTCCCATATCTACATTTCATTCGATGTGGATTCAATGGATTCTTCTATTTCTAAAGGAACAGGTACTCCGGTTCGTAATGGAATTACTGAGAAAGAAGCCGGCAGTTTACTAGTCCGACTTATTCAGAATGAAAAGGTATGTTGCTTCGAGATCTCGGAAGTGAATCCGACACTCGATAAAGAAAATTTAATGGCCGAAAACACATTTGAGATCCTTCAGCGTGTCGTAAGTCAGTTAACGAATTGATCCCTCTCCCGGAATGAATCTAAGATTTGAATCGCAATTAAAAAATATAATTGCATCAGGAATACAAAGCCTCTACCAACTGAATGTAGAGGCTTCGTCTATTCTGTTGCAGGAAACAAAGAAGGAATTTGAAGGCGATGTAACGCTGGTTGTTTTTCCATACACAAAAGCTGCCGGTAAAGGACCTGAGCAAACTGCACAGGAAATAGGTGAGTACATCAGTAAGTCTGATTTTCCATTGGAGTCATTCAATGTTGTGAAAGGTTTTTTGAATTTAAGTATCAATAAAACATTCTGGAAAAATTTTCTGATCACAATCAATTCAGATCAGGATAATTTATTTGACCCAAAGAAAAATTCCGATGAAAATTCGAAACCATTAAAATTGATGGTTGAATATTCTTCGCCGAATACCAACAAGCCTTTGCATCTTGGTCATATCAGAAATAATTTGTTGGGATTTGCAGTTTCAAATGTTCTGAAAGCAGGTGGACATGAAGTTATCATGGTAAACCTTGTGAACGACAGAGGAATTCATATCTGTAAATCAATGCTTGCCTGGATGAAATTCGGTAATGGTGAAACTCCGGAATCGACTCACATGAAGGGTGATCATTTTGTCGGTAAGTATTATGTACTGTATGACAAAAAATATAAAGCCCAGGTAGAAGAACTGGAGAACGACGGTTTGTCGAAAGAAGAAGCAGAGAGAAAAGCTCCACTGCATCTGGAGATCCAGGAAATGCTCCGTAAATGGGAAGCAAATGATCCTGAGACCCGCGCTCTTTGGAAAAAGATGAACGACTGGGTCTATGCAGGATTTGCTGTAACGTATAAAAAACTTGGTGTTACATTCGATAAAATCTATTATGAAAGCGAGACTTATCTGAAAGGAAAAGAGATCGTAGAGAATGGAGTAAAGGATAATATTTTTATTAAAGAAGCTGATAACTCCATCTGGGTCGATCTGACTGATGAAGGTCTTGATAAAAAAGTTCTGTTAAGAAGTGATGGAACAAGTGTTTACATTACTCAGGATCTGGGAACAGCAATTTTACGGTTTAAGGATTATCCCGGACTTGAAAAGTTGATCTACGTTGTAGGTAATGAGCAGGATTACCATTTTAAAGTGTTAAAGAAGATCATCGAGAACCGGATGAAACTTGACAATGTTGAATTGTTCCATCTTTCTTATGGAATGGTGGATCTTCCTTCGGGTAAAATGAAGTCCCGTGAAGGAACCGTTGTTGATGCTGACGATCTGATCAAAGAGATCGTTGAAGAAGCGGAGATGGCAACAAAAGCACAAGGTAAACTCGATGATTTTGATTCGCCGGAAGCGAAAGAACTTTATCACAATCTCGGAATGTCAGCTTTGAAATATTTTATTCTCAAAGTTGATCCGAAGAAACGAATGTTATTCAATCCTGCTGAGAGTATTGATATGAATGGTAATACAGGTCCATTCATCAGTTATACTTATGCGAGGATCCGTTCTGTACTTCGTAAAGGCGGTGCAATGAAATTAGCGAACGATCAATTCACTGCACATGATCCATCTAAAGAAGAAAAACTGCTGATCAAATTGATCTATCAATATCCTGCTATAATAAAGGCTGCTTCTGATGCATACAATCCTGCATTGGTTGCCGGTTATTCATATGATCTTGCAAAAGCGTATAATCACTTTTACCATGAGCATATTGTCGTAGACGCTGAACAAAAAGAAACGACATCCTTCCGTTTGCATTTAAGTGAAATGACTTCTTTAGTTATTTCAAAATGTATGGCTATGATCGGAATCACGGTTCCTGAAAGAATGTAAGATGAGCAAATTCGGAAATTATCTTTTGATAACACTTGTTTTCGTGACGATCAGTTTTTGTTCGATCTCGGAATTATCTGTCTTTAACAGATCAGAAGCAAGTTCAAAAACTTCCGGAATAAAAATTCCTGCAGAAAAATTATTACCCGGAGATATTGTACTTCGGGAAGGCAAAAGTTTCGTTTCGCATGCGCTGCGTTCGTTCTCTCAGACTGACAAGCATTATTCACATGCCGGCATGATCTTTATCAGGAATGGAGAAACTTTTGTTTGCCATGTAATGGCAGCAGAAGGGAAGCGAAGTAATAAAATCCGTCTTGAGCCATTGGCATCGTTTTGCAATAAGTCCGACAATTCCTCAATTGCTGTTTACCGTTCGGGGGTTGATCCGATGAAAATTGATTCTGTTATAATGGATTTCTTTTCGAAAGGAATTTCTTTTGACAACGATTTCGACCTGAATTCGGATCAGCAAATGTACTGTACAGAATTAGTGTATAAAGTTCTGACAGCAGCTAATGGAAATGAAAAATTCATAAATTTGTCACATGGAAATGGGATTGATTATGTTGCCTGCGACAATCTTTACCTGAATCCTCAAACTCGTTTAATCTACTCTTATAATTATTGATATGCTAAAATTATCACGTTTCATTCCGGTGCTTGCACTTACTGTTTTACTTTTTGCCTGTGGAAAAAGCGATTCACCTTCATCTATCACTGAAAAATTTCTTGCAGCAATTGCAAAAGCCGATTACGATGCAGCAAAAACTTTTGGTACAGCCGACACAGACCGTCTGTTAAATATGATGAGTGGTTTCAAGAAAATGGGAGCAGAGCCTTTTATGTCAGATGCCAAATTCGATGTTGTCGATGAATCCATCACCGGCGACGAAGCCAAAGTAACCGTAAAAGTCGACGGTAAGCCAAAAGAAATGATCTTTAATCTCCAGAAAGAAAATGGCAAATGGAAAGTAGCCATGAACAAGGAGACGATCAATGAATCGGATGCTAATATTTTTAATCTGGGAGCCACTAATACTGATACGACGTCTGTAAAGTAGTTTTTAGGTCAAGGTCAAAGGTCAGAGGTCACGCTGCTCGCAAGGATGCAGCGTGACCTCCTGACCTCTGACCTCTGACCTTTGACCTCATACCTTTACCAAACCCGCCACCTTACTCCCAATTAACTCAATCGACCGCATCAACTTCTCATGCGGCAACTTCGCATTATCCATCTGAAAGGTAAACCTTGAAATTCCTCCAAGCGCTTCACTGTGGTGAATGATCTTTGCTGCGATTTCTTCCGGTTCGCCAACAAGTAATGCACCACGTGGACCATTCTGTGCATCGAAATGCGGACGAGTCACCGGAGGCCAGCCGCGTTCTCTTCCGATTCTTGTAAATGTTTCTGCATAGCCCGGATAGTAATCATTCAATGCCTGCTCTCTTGATTCAGCGACATATCCTAGTGAATGCAATCCGACTTTTAGTTTTTCAGGAGCATGTCCTGCGCGTTTACCGGCTTCTCTGTACAGATCTACCAATGGCCTGAAACGATGTGTTTCGCCGCCGATCACTGCAACCATCAATGGCAATCCGAGTGTTCCTGCACGGACAAATGATTCAGGAGTTCCACCAACGCCCAACCAGATAGGCAGATGCTTTTTCAAAGGCCGCGGATAAACAGGTTGGTTATTCAACTCCGGACGAAACTTTCCTTTCCATGTCACGAATTCATTGTCACGGATCTTTAAAAGGAGATCCAGTTTTTCTGAAAACAATTGATCATAGTCTTGCAGACTATATCCAAACAAGGGAAAGGCGTCAGTAAAAGAACCTCGACCAACAACCATTTCCGCACGACCTTTTGAGATCAGATCAAGCGTAGCAAAATTCTGAAACACTCTTACAGGATCAGATGCACTTAACACAGTAACTGCGCTCGTCAGAATAATGTTTTTCGTTCTTGCAGCAGCTGCAGCCAATATCATTGTCGGTGCAGAATCCAAAAACTCCCTGCGATGATGTTCCCCGATCCCAAAAAGATCCAATCCAACCTTATCCGCCATTTCAATCCGCTCCAGCAACTGTTCCAACGCCAGCATGCTTTTCGTTCCGGTTTCCCCATCATTCCCCACACTTGCTGCAGCAAAACTATCTATCCCTATTTCCATAATTTCTTTTTCTTTTCACTTTTCATTCTTCACTTTTCACTTTCATTTCAATCCTGATAATCCCTGCAATCCCTAAAATCCCGGTCAAAAATCCCGGTCAAAAATATCGGTCACCATTCCCGGTCAGCAATCCAATAATCCATAAATCCCAAAATCCCGGTTCTGACAATTGCCGCAGCCTTCAATCCAACTTCACAATCCTCTTCCTGAAAACATTTTCAGAACCAATATTTTCTATCACATAATTCCCCGATGGAAGAAAAGCCAAATCGAGACTTTGATTTCCTGAAACCTGTTTTGAGAAAACAATATTTCCTAGTTTATTGTAAACTTTCAACATTCCATCGATTTGACTTATGGATTGAAAGGTTATAGTTTTGAGGAATGGATTTGGAAAAACTTCAATGTGTATCTCTTCGGCGATTCTTTCATCAACAGAATTTAAAAGCGAGTCGCAAGCACTGCCAATAACCGGACCTAATTGATAATCCGGATTACTCGGTAAACCATAATATGTTCTTTTCCCTCCGAGATAAAAACTGAATGGTTGAAAGTCGCATGCTGCACCGGGTTGATCGGGATTATTAATTACACTTAAATTCATGTTGATGTAATTGTACATTGTGTCAGCATATGGAAAACTATTATGCCCAGGACTCTCATAGGCACGAGAGTAATATATTTTCCCATCAGGTGCAAGTCTTATCGCACCGGGACCAACAGGCGCAAGACTGCTATCAAGGGTATCGGCACTTGCAGATACAGGATTTACTGAAAGATCATACTGAATTAGGTATGATTGATCAACTCCTGTCCACCTGCTTGTTGACACATAAAATAAATTTCCATCAGGGCTGTAACTACCTTCCCAAAATAATCTATTTAAAGAAGGGGTTGTGATTTCAGGATAAATAACTTGAGGATTATTTATAACTCCGGAACATCTGTCAAAATCATACTCACACATGAAACCATTTAATCTAAGTGACATAATTTTTGACCCTTCTGGATTAATAATGATTTTTTGAAAATCTATATCCTTTGCATCATTAAAGTCATAATTTATTTCCTGCGAAATTCCACTTGGAGAAATTAAGTAAACGATGAATCTGTTATATGAGGTGAAAGGAGAACTAGATAGTTTAGATATAATCCACCAATCTCTTCCATTTGCATGCTTCACTACTTGTATACAATCTGCAATTCTATTATTATTAATTGTAACAGATTTTAAGACGACGGCGCCTCGACCCTGATCCAATCCCATGTCAATTAATGAATAGTAAATTCCATCAAAGTAAGTATGTGCACCTGTATGAAAAAGATAAAACAAATGATTGTTTCCGGGAAAAGGAATAATCTGCAGTTCGTTGTAAAGACCATCACCTATTATTGAATCAGCACCGTTATACATTGTGTCATGCATACTATTCCATACTATTGTCTTTGCCAGACTGACATATGTTTCTGTATAAAACAAAAGGTTCCCGGAAGAATCAGAAATTGAAGCACAACTCCCTCTACCGTCCATTCCACTATTAAATGGGATAGGGGCGGAAGGATTCCTAAAATCTATTCCCGCACTATCACCAAAACACCAAATAGAATTGCGATTTTGTGCATTTGTGAGAGAAAAAGAGAAAATGAAGATTATAGAAAAAAATAATTTCATAACGAAAGATAGGGAAATTTTACCTGATGAGAAATTGTTAACTTTTTACTTTCTCGCGTAGAAACCGTATAGGTCCTTCCAGGATGACCCTGGTAGACACCATATATAAACTGACTTGTCATCCTGAAAGGACCTTTTTGGTTATTAAGCTTTAAAGCTTCATTTTTAGAATTAGGTAATACAATTTATTTCTTTTATCGGACGGGAATACCTTTGACCTAAATCAAAGAACCTTCACCTCAAGCAACTTCTGTCCCTCAAGATAACACTCCAATAAATCATCCACCTTCACCTGCCCAACACCACTCGGCGTCCCAGTATAGATCAAGTCTCCTTTACGCAAAGTAATAAACTGCGAAACATAACTGATCACCTTCGCAAAATTGAAAAGCATCAGATTGCTGTTTCCGGTCTGAACAGTTTTGCCGTTAATATCTAAATGAAATTGAATGTTGTCTTTATCTTTCAGTTTTGAAAGTTCTATGAAGTCGCCGCAAGGAGCAGAGTGGTCAAAGGCTTTTGCAGGTTCCCAGGGTAAGCCTTTTTCTTTTTGCTTTTGCTGGATATCTCGCGCAGTGAAATCGATTCCGACAGTGATCTGATCGAAATACCGGTGTGCAAATTCTTCTGCAATCTTTTTCCTTCTTTGGAGATCTTCAGCACTAATTCAATTTCGTGGTGAATGTCTTTTGAAAAATCCGGGAGATAAAATGCTCTGTCGCGGGGAAGAATTGCTGTATCCGGTTTCAGAAAAAAAACAGGTTCGCCCGGAACTGCATTGTTCAGTTCCTTTGCATGTTCAACATAATTCCTTCCTATGCAGATTATTTTCATCTGTTATTTGTTGAACATTTTTAAACGTAATGCTGTGATCACATTTTTTGTATTCGTTGGAAAATCGCCTTTCATCATCCAGTCGTAATACGACGTATCTGATTTGAAAACATCAACAACCAATCTGCCTTTGTATTTACCGAAATTAAAACACTCTTCGTTTTTATCGTTGAAGACAATTCTTCCTGCTAGATCGACATTTTTTGTAATAGCACTGAATGTTGCCAGAAAATCGACATCGTTCTTCAATGATTCGTATTTATCCAGTTGAGAAAGCATCACTTCATAGGTTGCTAGAGTATCTGCTTCTGCAGAATGCGCATTCACCAGATCTTTATCGCAATAGAACTTATAAGCTGCTGCAAGCGTCCGTTGTTCCATCTTGTGAAAGATATTCTGTACATCGATCAGCTTTCTGGTAAGGATGTCAAAATCGATATTACAACGAGTGAATTCTTCTATCAGTAAAGGTACATCAAACTTGTTTGAATTATATCCAGCTAGATCACAACCGCCCAAAAACGTATTCAGTTCAGCAGACAAATCTTTGAAAGTAGGAGCGTCCTTAACATCTGCATCATAGATTCCATGGATCTTTGATGTCTCCAGTGGAATTGGAATTGTCGGATTTACTTTATAACATCTTGAATCTTTTGTACCATTAGGAAAAATTTTCAATAAAGCAATTTCAACAATTCTGTCTGCCCCAACGTTCGTTCCTGTAGTTTCCAGATCAAGAAAAACGATCGGACGTTTTAAATTTAATTCCATAATTTCTATTTAGTGGTTTTAACAGACACATTGTGTACGATCTCTTTGGTTGGAGAATCTGCTTCAATGGTCAACTCTTCATTGTATGGTTCAAAGTTATATCCTTCAACATGTAAAGTATATTTTCCGGGCATTACCGGTAATATAAAATCAGTAAAAGCAGAAGTAGGGGCAAATAAAATAGTTTTACCTGTTTCTTTATTTTCAACTGTTACTTTTGTGATCTCTGTTTTTCCACCTGTACTGGATGTCACAACACCCGATAAAAAATAGGTGAACGGATGATTTGATTCATCAGCGAATTCTACTTTGTAAATATCCTTGTCACCTAAACCTTCGGGTCTTACAGTTGACATATACGCAGTCTTGCCATCGCCCGTGAAGGAAATAAAAGTGTTATCATCCATGTCGTTCAACGGATATCCGATATTTTTTGCTTCGCCCCAGCTACTTGTACTTTCATTCCAGTCGGAACGGAAAATATCAAATCCACCCATACTGCTCCAGCCTTTGGAAGCAAAGTAAAGCGACTTTCCATCGATCGTCAGATATGGATAGTCCTCAGCATATTTTGTATTGATCGTACTGCCAAGATTCACTGCAGTCGACCATTCACCGTTCTTTTCTTTCTTGATCATATAAAGATCTGTTTCACCCAAACTACCTTTTACATCTGAAGAAAAGATCATGGTTGTTCCATCAAGAGATAGTGTAACTCCACCTTCAAGTGATTTTGAATTCAGATTCGTCGGCATCATTGCAGGACGTTGCCACATTTTACCTTTTAACATGGAAGCTCCAACATCACCGTAAAATTCAGCATTGTCAAAATAAATAAACACAAGGTCTCCTGTTGCTGAAAGTCCGACTGCTTCTTCATCCCATTCTGTATTCACCATTCCGCCGGCACCTTTTGCTTTTGTCCAGATGGTATCTCTCCAGAACGACGAATAAATATCTGCCGTATAGATTCCAAGGTCAGCAATAAATCCACCAACGTTCCCTTTTCTTCGTGAAGTGAAAACTAGCTGTTTTCCATCTGCTGAAATGAACGGATTGTATTCTTCGTAAATAGTGTTGACCGTCTTGCCCAGATTTGTAAAAGTTACATTCACGGGAGAAGCGACATGCAATTTACCATTGCCGCACATTTCAATTAAACGTTCGGCAGGAGTAAATTCTTTCGATAATTTCTGTTTGGAATCTCTAAAGTCTGTGAATGCTTTTATTGCTTCATCAAATTTCTCATTGTACATATAAGCTAATCCCAGTTGATAAGACCATTCTTTTTTTGCTGATGGAGAGCTACATGCATACTCAAGGTAGGGGAGAGCAGCTTTTTTATTTGCTGAAGTTTCCAGATAACAATAACCAAGTTTGTAATTGTAATCTACATTCTTTGGATCAGCTTTTACAAGATCTTTGTATGATAAAAGGGCACCGGAATAATCGCCGGTTGCAAACATCGTTGCTGCATCTTTCTTTACCAGTTTTGCTTCATCCATTGTCAGGACATGTGCTTTTGCTTTCTGACATTTTCCAATAGCAGGAAAAAAAGCAAAACAAACTATTACCAGCAATGCTCTGATACCGGTTGTATTCATAGTGGGAGAGAATTCTAAATTAAAATTGAATTAAATTGTTCGGTTGATATCAAATTGCTCCAGATAATCAGCGATGCGACGAATAAAACTACCGCCAAGTGAACCATCAACAACACGATGATCATATGAAAGTGAAAGGAACATCATGTGACGAATTCCGATCGAATCACCTTCCGGAGTTTCAATAACAGCAGGCTTTTTTCGGATAGCGCCAACAGCAAGTATTGCAACCTGCGGTTGATTGATGATCGGTGTGCCCATTACATTTCCAAATGAACCAACATTGGTAATAGTAAATGTTCCGTCCTGAATTTCATCAGGCTTAAGTTTATTGGTTCTTGCTCGATTGGCTAGATCATTTACGCTTTTTGTAATGCCAATCAGATTCAGATGATCTGCATTTTTAATTACAGGAACGATAAGATTTCCTGAAGGCAATGCAGTAGCCATTCCGATATTTATGTATTTTTTTACGATGATCTTTGTTCCATCAACTGAAACATTGACCATTGGGAAATCTCGGATCGCTTTGGCAACTGCTTCAATGAAGAGTGGAGTAAAGGTGATCTTTTCATTCTCGCGCTTCTCGAAAGTATTTTTCACTTTGTCTCTCCACTTCACCATATTCGTTACATCGGCTTCAACGTAAGAAGTAACATGCGGTGAAGTTTGTTTCGACATGACCATGTGATCAGCGATCAGCTTGCGCATGCGATCCATTTCAATGATCTCAACATTTCCTGAAACGGAAACTGCGGGAGCAGAGTAGGCCGGTTTATCTTTCGCAGGAGCCTGAATTGAAGGCTGCGAAGTAGACGGTGTTGATATTGCAGGTTGTGACCCACGATTTGTAATATGCTGAAGAAGATCTTGCTTTGTAAGTCTGTTATTTGCTCCACTGCCTTTGATGTTCTCCAGTTCATTCATCGGAACACCTTCCTGCTTTGCAATATTTCTTACCAAAGGAGAATAAAATCTTCCGCTTGCAGAATTTTTTTCAATCGTGACTTCAGTAGTATTATGTGAACTGCCATTTGATGAAGCAGTATTTTCAACTTTAACGGCTTGTGGTATCGCAACCGGTGCTGCTGTTTGTGCAGGTGCTGCTGAAACTTGTCCGCCAACCTCAGAAATTTCTGCGATCACTTCACCAACTTTTACAACCTGGCCTTCTTCAAATAATCGTTTGCCCATAATTCCGGCTGTAGGAGATGGAACTTCCGAATCAACTTTATCTGTTGCAATCTCTAAGATCGGCTCATCAGCTTCAATCGGATCACCTTCTTTTTTTAACCATTTTAAAATTGTTGCCTCAGCAACACTTTCGCCCATTTTGGGCATGATCAGTTGGACCATGGAGTTTGTTCGTATTTGATTTTGTTAACTAGTTGTCCATCGACCGGACTGTACAAATTTAGAAAATATCAGCCTCATCAGACTGCTTTTCTCCCTAAATTTCTCCACCCTTTCCGGATGATCTGCAAGTCTGTGTAAACTCTGTAATCTTTTGCATATAAAGAGTTTAGACGATTCGTCGTAAGTTGTTCTTTAGGGATGTTGTTCAATGCATCAATAGGGTTCAAAATTCCGGGTCTGATTCTCGGCAACATATTGTCGGATCGTTCCTGTTTTGAATATCCAACCCAGGAAATTTTTCCACTGAGGACTCTGAAAATATTTGCCATAAATCCTGCGGGATTTTTCTGTAACAAAACCATCACAGGCGATAAAATAAAAAATCCGACACTCAATAAAAGATCTATGAAACGTTTATTTCTTTTGTTCACACTCTTGTTGATGTTGTTTATGTCGATCACATAAAGTTCACCCGGATCTTCTACTGAATTGCTTCCGATAATAAATAAACTTTCAGGTGGCGCTATCTTAAATTCAAGTTCAGGTCGCTTTACCTGCGACATCACATCAATGATCTGCTGCGAAGAAATATCTTTTCCGCAAAAAATAATTTCATCAACTTTAAAGACTTCAGTTATCTCTGCTAAACGGTTAAAGTTCCCAAGGAAATATTTTTCGTATTCACTTGCTGTTGTTGCTGACATACTTTTGGCTTCAGGCTGAACGAAGCCAATAAAATTATGGGAGGTGTCTGATAATTTCAGTAGCGTCAAAACCCTGTGACTTTCTTCTTCCAATCCGACAATGATCAGTCGCTTTCTGTAATCGCCTGTCAGATTAAAGTCCCGACGACGGATCACATTCATCAGGAATCTGAATGCAACAATACTCAATGTAGCCCATACAGCACCAAGAAGAATAAGTGCTCTTGAGAATCGATAGGTTTCCGGAAGCAAGGCATAAATAACAAGGATCAGAAGTGTTCCGATGAAAATACCACGAACAATGCGGCTAAGTTTGATCGGCTGATCATAACCTCCGCTAAAGAAGATAGAAGTGATCCAGATCACACCATATGCAGGAACTGCAAAGCGCATGAATTCATCAGGATACCGGATCATAAAATTTGTTCCCCAATAATTTTTCAGAAGAAAAATTCCAATAATAACTAATGAAAGATCACAGATCGGCAGAAAGAAATTATCGATAAAGCGCGAAACGATTGCCGCTCCGGCTCTGAGATAGATTGCAATTTTTATGAAAAGGAAAACAGTGAAGCATTCGATTTTGAGAAATGTTTTTTGTCAAAAATGATCATTGCATTATAGAATACAAAAACATAATTGACGCTGCTTCTTTTTGTGCTTTCTCCTTTGTAATGAATGATTCTTGTTTTCGGGAAATAGTAATTTTTATAACCGGCTTTAATTATTCTGTATGAAAGATCGATGTCTTCACCATACATGGAAAAAATCTTCGTCGAGTAATCCAATCTAATCAAGAACACTTTTTCGCATCAACATAAATGCACCTGCAAGAATTTCTACGGGATGAGTTTCATTCTCATCAAGAAATCCCAGATGGTAGCGACCGAAAGTTTTTGACTTTGGAAATAATTTAGATAAACCGAAAATTTTATAGAATGCAACATCATAAGTCGGTAATCCGCGCTTTGACTCCGGCAGAAACTTGCCACTGCCATCGATCATTTTTACACCCAAACCACCGGCATCAGGATGTTCATCCATGAAGGTGACGATCTTTTCAAAAGTATCTTCTTCGACAACTGTATCAGGATTTAACAGAAGAACATATTCACCCTTTGATTCACGGATTGCCTGATTATTTGCTTTTGAAAAACCGCGGTTATCTTTATTGGCAATTAGCTTTACGGAAGGAAATTTTTTCTCAACCATTTCCACACTGCCGTCAACAGAATTATTGTCAACTACCCAGATCTCAGTTTCCACTTTCTGCGCAGACTTCAGAGCAGAATGCAGGCATTGCTCAAGAAAGTACTTAACGTTATAATTAACTATGATAACTGATAACTTCACAAGTGGTTTTTGAAGGTTCAAACATAAAAAAACAATTGAATTAAATCCGGCTAATTGATTTATTTCATCAACGAGTTTTCATAAGGAACTCTTTGAAGGATTGACCGTCCCAATGTAACCTCGTCAGCAAATTCCAGGTCACCGCCTACAGAGATCCCTCTGGCAATTGTCGAGAATTTCAATTCCGGACGATCGATCTGATTGATCTTCTTGAATATGAAAAAGGATGTAGTATCACCCTCCATTGTAGCAGGTAATGCTATAATGATCTCTGTGATCGAATTGTTTTTTATTCGTTCAAGAAGTGTTGGAATATTCAGATCATTTGGACCGATTCCATCCATCGGTGAGATGATCCCGCCTAAAATATGATAATGACCTTTGTACTGCTGGGTATTTTCAATTGCAATAACATCGCGGATATCTTCTACAATACACAGATATTGTTTGTCCCTTTTTGGATCCGAACATACTTCACAAACCTCTTTTTCAGAGATATTGTGACAAATTGAACAGTATTTTACTTCGTGATGCAACCTGACAAGTGCTTCCCCTAGACGCTCAGAGTCTTCCTTTGATGCTTTTAACAAATGCAACACCAACCGGAGTGCCGTTCGCTTACCGATTCCGGGAAGCCGACTCAATTCGGAAACCGTTTCTTCTAATATTCTTGATGAAAAAAGTACTCAATGTATTGTTGATAATTTTGAATGAACGACCTGCCCATTCGCTCGCTAAATTACTTACTTCGGGGCTTATTGGCAAGTAATATGAAGTGCTGATAAATTATTGGCAAAGATGTCTGAACTGCACTAAGTCTTGTCAAATTGCTCTTCATACAGTACTAATAAACGAACAATGTCTCCAGCACTAATCTTAAGTTGTGTCATAGCGTATTCAGCTTTACTTTTTTACGTCGTATGGAAGTCGAGCCGGAATGCAGACAATGAATCCTACTTTATCGGTAACAAATCATCGAAATGGTATCTGGTGGCTTATGGAATGATCGGGGCTTCGCTTTCCGGAGTAACTTTTATGTCTGTACCTGGACTGGTTGGAACAACAAGCTTTTCCTATATGGTATTGGTATTCGGATATTTCTTCGGGTATGCCATCATAGCTTTGGTTCTTTTGCCGCTTTATTACAAAATGAATCTCACTTCAATTTATACTTACCTGGAGCGGAGATTTGGATTCTGGAGCTATAAAACCGGAGCATTTTTCTTTATCGTATCAAGAACTATCGGTGCTGCCTTTAGATTATACATCGTTGTAAACGTACTTCAGTTGTTCATATTTGATGCATGGGGAGTTCCTTTCTGGGTAACTGTTCTAGCTTTTATTCTTCTGATCCTGCTTTATACTTATGAAGGCGGTGTCAAGACGATCGTGCTAACGGATACACTACAGACTACTTTCATGTTACTGGCTATTGTGATCTCTGTATTCTATATCTCGAACGAACTTGATATGGGGATCTTCGATCTCTTTAGTGCAATTCATGCGAAAGGCTATGACAAAATGTTCAATATGGACTGGCATTCTAAATCCTATTTTCTCAAACAGTTTTTTGGTGGAATGTTCATTGCTGTGGCCATGACCGGACTTGATCAGGAAATGATGCAAAAAAATATTAGTGTAAGAACGCTCGGAGATTCGCAGAAAAACATTTTTTCCTTCAGTTTCGTTTTGGTCTTCATTAATCTGTTGTTCTTGTGTCTTGGAGCATTGCTGTTTTTATATTCTACAGCAAAAGGAATTCCACTTCCGGAAAAGTCTGACGACCTGTTTCCGATCATAGCACTGAATCATCTTGGCGGATTAGTCGGAATAGTATTTATCATCGGACTGATATCAGCAGCTTATCCAAGTGCCGATGGTGCACTGACGGCTCTCACATCATCTTTCTGTATCGACTTCCTGAACTTTAAAAATCAGCGTGGACTGAAGAGCACAAGAAGAAGATTCGTTACATCGTCCATTTCTCATTTGCAGCTTTGTTGCTCTTAGTCATAATAATTTTCAGGGCCATCAACGATGATGCGGTAATCAGCAAATTGTTTACTGTAGCCAGTTACACCTATGGACCGCTTCTTGGACTTTTTGCCTATGGAATCCTTGCAAAACGCGAGATACGCGACAAATTTGTTCCGGTGATCTGTTTACTATCTCCTGCAATTTGTTATGTCCTAAATGAAAATTCTGTTCAATGGTTCAGCAATTATAAATTCGGTTTTGAATTGCTTATTGTAAATGGCTTGATTACGTATGGTGGGCTGTGGATGATTTCGAAGAAAAGCGTAATCAGTGCTTAGAGAGCTTAAAGAATTTCGAAGTTTCTGCGGATATTCTGCGTATTCTGCGCAATTCTGCGGGAAATAATCTAGTATCCAAAAGTTCAAATTCAAGCAAATTTTTGTTGAAAACAATGTTCACACTACGGCACGATTTTTAGGATTGTCGGCAGGTCAAATCCATAGATTTACAGAATGAAAAAAATGAAGGTATTATTTGTTCTCTTCTTTGCGTTAAATCTTGTTTTTGCACAGACAGAGAATTTACCTAAACAATCGATTGATGGTAAAACAGTATTTGTTTACAAAATTGCAGCAGGGGATGGCTGGTATTCAATTGCCAGAAAATTCAAAGTAACATATGCTGAATTAAAACTAGCCAATAAAAAAACTGACAAGCTGAAGGTTGGTGAAAAACTTTTTATACCATCTAAGCTGAAATCAAATGATCCTTATTTCGAAAAAAATAAGATCGATGAAACGGTTTCGCCATCTAAGTCCACCGATAAAAAAATCAGTCATAAAGTAAAGTCTTCAGAAACACTTTTTGCTATTGCAAAAAAGTATAATGTCTCCGTTGACCAGATAAAAAAACTGAACAAGCTAAAATCTACCTCTATAAAAAAAGGCCAGATACTTGTTATTTCTGAAAGCAATTCAGGAAAAGAAACAGTGACTGCAAAATCAGATGAGGTTAAGATCCATGAAGAGACCATTCAACCAATTGAAAAATTACCCAAGCCTGAGAAAATTGAAACGGAAAAAGTAACAAGTGTTTCTGTAGAAAAAGCTGAACCGGAACCAAAAGAAATCAAAGGGAAAGCCGAACATGGAATTGATGACAAGAAAATTGTATTTGCCAATGGTCGTCAGGAAGTAAATGAAACCGGAGTTGCTTCATGGATCGAAGACGAGACTTCAGGCAAAAATAAATACTATGCTTTGCATCGTACTGCTCCTCCGGGAACAATCATAAAGATCACCAACAGAATGAACTCACGTTCTATCTATGTAAAAGTTGTTGGTTTACTCCCTGATACAGGTGATAACGAAGGACTAATAATCAAAGTGTCAAAATCCGGCGCTGAAAAACTAGGTGTCATTGATCCGTTTCGCACTTTTGGGATCGTTCTGTTCGTTTGGTTCTTTCTATTAACCTTTAAATCTTGTTCAGATATCGCCCCCATCTTCTTTACGCCCGCGCGCTCATTTGAAAGGTGCAGGTGTCCATAATCGGGGGGGCGGGTGGCCTTTTGTTTCTGGCCAACAAAAAGATTGATCGCCGTTTCAGGCATCAAATGAAAAATAATTTAATCAGACAGATGTAATATTTTATATAAAGTCAAGATGCAGTATTCTGCATCTTGACTTTATTATTATTTTCTGAATTTCGAAGCAACAACAACCTCTTTACTTCCTTCAGTATATTCATAAAATCCAGTCTTACTTTTCACTCCCAGATTTCCTGCCATAACCATATTTACTAAAAGTGGGCAAGGAGCATATTTCGGATTTCCAAAACCATCGTGCAATGCACGCATGATGGATAAACAAACGTCAAGTCCAATCAAGTCGGCACGCTATAAAGGCCCCCTTGGATGCGCCATTCCAAATCGCATAAATGTATAAATCTCTTCAACTCCTGCAACTCCTTCATATAGTGAATAGATCGCTTCATTGATCATTGGCATTAAGATCCGGTTTGCAACAAATCCGGGGTAATCGTTTACTTCAACAGGAATCTTTTCAAGTTTACGTGAAAGATCGAAAACTGTTTTTGTTACTTCATCACTTGTTGCATACCCGCGAATTACTTCCACTAATTTCATGACCGGAACCGGATTCATGAAATGCATTCCGATAATTTTATCAGGTCGTTTTGTCTGAGCCGCAATTTTTGTAATTGAAATGGATGAAGTATTTGTGGATAAGATTGTATTTGAATCACAGAAAGCATCAAGGTCTCTGAAAATTTTACATTTCAGATCTATATTTTCTGTAGCTGCTTCAACAACCAGTCCGCAACCTTTTACACCTTCTTCCATTGAAGTAAAAGTTGAAAGATTAGCAATAGTAGAATCCTTTTGTTCTGCAGTTAATTTTCCTTTAGTAACCATCCGGTCAAGATTTTTACCAATGGTATCAGTTGCACGTTTCAAAGCATCAGCAGAAACATCGATCATATTTACTTTGAATCCATATTGAGCAAATACATGTGAAATTCCATTCCCCATTGTTCCTGCTCCGATAACTGCAACTTTCATAGTTAGTTTTTAAATTAAAGAATTATTTTCCTTTGTGTTTGATAATGATCATCGCTGTATAGATCATGATCTTGAAATCGACAGCTAAAGACATGTTCTCAATATAAATAAGATCGTATTTCAACCGCTCAATCATTTGATCAACATTCTCTGCGTATCCAAATTTTACCTGACCCCAGGAAGTAATTCCCGGACGAACTTTATGTAAATGGCGATAGTGTGGTGCCTGTTCCATGATCTTGTCTATGAAAAACTGACGTTCAGGACGAGGACCGACGATGGACATGTCACCTTTCAATACATTGTAAAACTGAGGAATTTCATCCAGGCGAATTTTACGCATCCACCGGCCGAATTTTGTAATACGGCTGTCAGTAGAGCTTGACAATTGTGGTCCGCTGTTTTCTGCATTCGAATACATTGAACGAAACTTATAGATCTTGAATGGTTTTCCATGCAGACCGATCCGTTCGTGACTGTAGAACAATCCTCCGGGTGATGATAATAAAACTCCAATTCCAGTAAAAATGTATAATGGAGAAAAGAAGATCATTACTATTACTGAGATCGTAATATCAATTATACGTTTGATAGATTGTTGCCAGACAGGCATTAGATTCGGCGAGATCTCAATTAAAGGAGCTCCGAAGATGGAATTCATCTTCACTGAACCTGACAATATATCGTACATGTCAGGAATGATCTTTACAATTACAGGAGTATCCTCAAGTTCATTGATGATGTTCCCGATGCTTTCGTGTTGAGAAGATTCAAGTGCAATTACTGCTTCTTCGATTTTATATTTGGTAATGATCTCTTTCAGATTTTTTATTCCGCCGAGATTTGACATTCTTTGCTCCAGTAAATGATCGTTATTTCCTGCAACATGTACAAAGCCTACAAATTTATTTCCCGCAGCTCTGAATTCTTTTTCCATCTGTTGCAGGAGATTTAAAGCTTTAGTATTACTGCCGATCATAATCGTGTTAAAGCCTATCTTCTTATTATAAATATCTCTGTTGATCTTTGTAGATAATAAAAATCTGAATAGAGCAGTGATCAGAAAATGCAATGTAAAGAGAGTGAAAAAGGTATGATAATATGATTTGTAGGAAATTACTGCATCATCAAGAAGTAAGAAAAAGAAAATGATAAGTACTCCTAATATCGATAGAAAAAGAGTTTGTCCCAGTTCTTTCAAACGACTTTTTCTGTAAATGTTCTGATAACTTCCAATCAATGCATATGTGATCGTCCATGCAATTGGTATGATCAGAATTCCATAATAGAATTTTTGATCCTTTAAAAAAATATCCTGAGAGTAGGGTTGACCTTCAATTACAGTTTTACGGTAAAGAAAAAACAAACCCCATGCAAGACAGGCAGAAAGCCAGTCAGCAAAAATAAATTTAAAGGTTTGTAATCGTTTATTCATTAATAAACTACTTTGAAATTATCGAAATATAAATTCGCTGAAAC
Source organism: Bacteroidota bacterium (assembly GCA_016711505.1). Classification (NCBI taxonomy): domain Bacteria; kingdom Pseudomonadati; phylum Bacteroidota; species Bacteroidota bacterium. The sequence continues at coordinate 292,277 of JADJSV010000001.1, forward strand.
CAATGCTGAAGGTTTTTCAGCGTGTATATAGAATTTATATGAAGTTCCTTCATTGGTTACACCACCAAGATCGTTTACATTTATATAGATTTTTTTCCAATCACCGGATGCTCTGATATTTAACAGGTCTTGTTTAACAATTGTAAATGTTGTTATGAAAGTCCCGATAGTAAAATCGACATCAGATTTGTAATTCAGTTCTATATAGGTCAGTGAATTTAATGGTAGAGTGAAAGGTATAACAGAAGCAACTTCAAAGATCGTATTTGAATCTGCCAGAGTTACCATCCCCGAATTTCCTTCGAAAACATTTGGATCCGGTGCAGTAATAATTGTTAATGGGGTATTGCCTGTAGTTGTACTTACAAGGTCAAGACTTGCATCTTCAAAATCTTCCTTATTGGGATATGTGTTGAAAGAATTGTAAAATATTTTAGGTAATACGTTATAGGTTTCTCCGACATTCATAGTCATGGTGGTGTCGAAAGAATCATATTTTACATACGAAGTTCTCAGACTTGAAATACCGTTCTCAATAATCCCTGCGCGGATTGTAATACTGTGCTGTCCACCATCGGCAATTGGAATTTTACATGGTATCGGAAAAGTTCCAAGATAAACTCCGTCAACTATTACCCAGGCATCAGTGATCTTGTTTGAGTTACTTCCTGAAACAGCAAAATCAGAAGTTACCCTGAAACTGTCAATTTGAAGATAAGTAGGTGATGGACCGGCAGGCTCAATAATAGAACAAGAAGAAAATAATACCACTGAAATGAAAAGTGTGGCTAGCAGTGAGGAAAAAATAGTTGAGTTAACTTTCATATACTTATTATGCTAAAACATTCAATGAAGAATTGATCTTATCCATTATCTGATGTGCAACAACAAGTGCCTGGTAACCTTCATCTATTGTAACGGCGGTTGTACTGTCTGTCTGAATAGCATCGATAAATTGTTCCAGTTCCATTTTAATTGCATTTGACTCTTCAACTTTTGGTTGATCAAAGTAGATGATCTTTGAACCTTTATTATTTCCCAGATCGATTGTAATATCTAATGGTCCTGGTTCTCCAACCAGATTCTTCAAACGAACAACTTCGGTTTTTCTTTTGAGAAAATCTACTGATATATACGCATCCCGCTGAAAGAATCTGCTCTTTCTCATATTCTTTAAAGAGATCCTGCTTGCTGTTAAATTTGCAACACAACCATTGTCGAATTCTATTCTTGCATTGGCAATGTCTGCGGTATCACTTACAACTGCAACGCCACTGGCATTGATCTTTTTTATCGGTGATTTAACTGCACTCAGAATAATGTCAATGTCATGGATCATCAGATCATGTACAACTGACACATCAGTTCCCCGTGGATTGAATTCCGCCAGTCTGTGAGTCTCGATGAACAATGGTTGATTCAGATAATCTTTAGCAGCCAGAAAGGCCGGATTGAATCGTTCAACATGACCTACCTGTGCTTTTACTCCGGCTTCAGTCACAAGTGAAACCAGTTTCTTTCCTTCGTTTACAGTGTGCGTAATAGGTTTCTCTATAAACACATGCCTGGAAGCTCTAAGTGCTTTAGATGCGCATTCAAAATGAGCTACAGTAGGTGTAACAATGTCAATTGCATCAGACAACTCTATTAACTCGTCATAACTCTCGATAAATGGAATTCCTGATTCCAGGCTGTAAGCCCGGCCGTACTCAATATTTGAGTCATAAAAGCCAACAAGCTCTGCTTGTGGAATCTCCTTTAAGAGTCGCATATGGATCTTTCCTAAATGTCCGGCTCCGATCACTCCAATTTTCAACATCTTCGAGGTTTCAGTTTTTATAAAGTGTCGCGAAATTAACAAATATTACTGCCTTAAACCAACTTACTTCAAAGGTTTTGATACATGACTTTGTTAATATTTCCATAAATTTAATGAAAATAGAAGCAATCGTTAATGTTACTTTGTAGAATATGATTCGTTTACCGGAAGACAATTTCAAGCATCAAGGGATGCGGAAAAAACTTATTGACCTAATTAAGTCAAAAGGCATTGAAAATGAGGATGTTCTGAATGCTATGATGCGCGTTCCCCGTCATTTTTTTCTTGAACAGGCATTTTTAAATCAGGCTTATTCTGATCATGCTTTTCAGATCGGGGCCGGACAAACCATTTCTCAGCCATACACTGTTGCTTATCAAACGGCTTTGTTAAATATTAAGAAAGGTGATAAAGTTCTGGAGATTGGGACCGGAAGCGGATATCAGACCAGCGTTTTGGTAGAACTAGGTGCTAAGGTATTTTCAATTGAACGACAAAAAGAACTTTTTGACAGAACCAAAGAGCTGTTACCTGCAATGGGCTATTCTCCAAAATTATTTTATGGTGATGGTTATAAAGGCTTACCCGGATACGCACCATTCGACAAAATTCTGATCACATGCGGAGCACCTTTTATACCTGAAGAATTGATCAAACAATTAAAAGTAGGAGGGATCATGGTCATTCCTGTTGGAGCGGGAGAAGTACAGGTCATGAATCTCATCACAAAAATTTCCGAAACCGATATCGAAAAAAAGGAACTGAAGAATTTTAAATTTGTTCCGATGCTCGAAAATAAAGAATGGGGGAAACATTAATTAATAATTATAATGAATAATAAGGTCCTGCTTCAGCGGGACTTTTTTTTGGCTGAGTATATCCTGTGTTGAATTTTTAAACATGGAGAACATAAAAGAAATAAAGGAGAAAAAAGAGTCATCTCCTTTTTCTCCCTTTTTCCCTCAATTTTCTCCGTGTTAAAAAAATTCCGTATTTTATTTTTAACGAATAACAAAAACGAATAATGAAAACGAAAAAAGGCAGTCTGGTAAATTTTCTCCGGACTGCCTTTTTTCATTATTAATTATTAATTAATCAACATCCCACCACAAACGAGTTTCCTGTAGATCAGGGCCCTGATTTGAAATGGCAGCATTATAGTTTCCACTATTCAATGTTTGTTCATCAAGCGGATACTTGATACGTAGTGGAATTCCTGAACCATCAAGAACACCATCAGCAGGCATTTGAAGAATACCGAAATCAAGTCTTCTCCATTCTGTCCAACCTTGTGTTCCCTGATTGAAAAGAGCCATCCATTTTTGTTTACCGATTACTCTCTCCCATGTAGAATCCGCTGTTGCAAAATCCACAGATGGTTGAGCAAGGTAGGTACTAATTTCTGTAGGGGTTGCCGGAGTACCATTAAGTGTAGTCCAGAATTCAATACTAGCAGAAACACCTGCATCATAATGCGACCTCGCATCTCCGCCCGGTACTGCCCAATTTCTTGATGCAGCTTCAGCAAGCATAAACTCTACTTGAGCATAATCAAGATAAATTCCCGGGAGATCGGCTGAAAGTGTAAGGTCTGATCTTTGTGAAACTTGTGAGTTAGGAGTTGCTGCAGCATTTCCTTCGCTCAGACCATAAACTTCACCAACATAATTTCCTGTTGCGGTAGCAGGTAGAAACCATGTAGGAAGACGCGGATCGTTCTGTGCAAGCAAAATGTCAATCAAAACATTGCTACCTGCATAATCATTACGATTATCGATATACCTATTACCGTAGATTGGGTTGGCGTCTGTTCCTTCACCATAAGGGAATAATGCATTATCTGCATTTGAAGTAAATGCACCATTTGCTGCTGCTGCTTCAAACTCAGTTCTAGCAGTGGCTGCAACACTTGGTACATCTGCCATGCGTAGGGCTACACGCATCTTTACTGAATTTCCAAACTTTCTCCAAAGATCCATATCACCACCATAGATAAGATCGTTTACCGGTCCGGCTTCACCTGTGTTGATCAATGCAATTGCCTCATTGATCTCAGACATTAGTCCTGAATAAATTTCAGACTGAGAATCATATTTAGGTGCGCGGAATTCATCAGGTTTCAATGCTTGAGAATAAGGAATGTCACCCCAGGCATCTGTCATGTTCTGAATAATCCAGACACGAAGAATTGTCGCAGCAGCAATTTGATTTGCTGGAAATCCGGAGACAGAACTTCCTGCCGGATCTGATTGACATTTCTGAATGATTGTATTCAATTCATTCAATCCGCCAACTAATAATCCGTCTCCCGGATCATTTAAGCCACCGGAATAAAACAGTCCCCAATATGCATTTGTAATTGCTGTACGGAACTGGTAACGGCTTTCAGAAGAGTATTGATTCGATGACCAATATTGTGCAAGCTGGTTGCCCATGTTGGCACCCCACCATACATCAACTGAATTGTCCATGATCCCTCTTTGTGCTCCAACTAATAAATAGCTATTAGGAACTTCACGCGGATTATTCGGATCATCATTGTATGTGTCAAAATTCTTTTCACACGAACTTAGCACTAAAGCAAGGCCCGTCAGAAGAACTGCTGATCTTTTATATATGATTTTTTTCATTTTTCTGTTTTTAAAGTTCTTGATTAGAATCTAACGTTTAATGTTACTCCATAAGTTCTTTCTGTAGGAAGCTGAGCACCTTCCAGACCTTGAACGTTGCTTGTAGAAACAGCTGATTCAGGATCGATGTTCGGAACATTTTTGTGAAGGATAGCCAGATTTCTTCCAACTAAAGAAACTGAAACTCCCTGGATAGATGATTTCAGGAATAATTTTTTTGGAAGTGCATAAGTCAATGAGAGTTCACGGAACTTGATGAATGAAGCATCATAAACATCAGCTGCAGTGATCACATATCCACCATCAAGGAAGAAGTGGTCAATAGCTGCGATAGAAGTTGTGTTTGGTGTTCCATTTGATATAGGATTTCCTAGATCATCTACTCCTGTTTGTTCTACACCTTCAAGGATCAGTCCGTTTTCACGAATTCCACCCTCTGCTGTTTCTTTCAAAGTACCTGAGTATTTACCCCACATGTTTGTCATTGAGAATAGCTTTCCACCATCCTGGAAATCGATCAATCCAAATAAACGGAAGCCTTTGTATTCAAACCATGTACTTACACCACCTGTAAAGTTTGGAAGCACTGATCCAAGCGGTTGAACTTTTGCAGTTCTTGCATAAGCACCACCATCAATGATGTGATTTCCGTTTGCATCATAAGCATAATCATAACCTACGATCTGACCAAATGCCATACCCGGACGAGCTTCGAATGTTGCGGAGAAAGGAGCGTTTTGAATACGTAGACTTTGTGTTTCATTACCGTTCTCATCAGTGAATAATTTTTCAACCATGTTTGTGTTTTTAGCGTAGTTAACTCCAACGCCCCAAACAAAACCTGATTTAGTTTTGATCACCTGACCATCGATCTGTAACTCTATACCTTTGTTGCTGATCTCAGCTGCATTATAGAATTTAGAAGTGTATCCTGTAGAAAGAGATTGCTGTACTGCGAAGATTACATCTTTAGAAGTCGTGTTATAATATGTGAAGTCTAAATTGATTCTTCCTTCTAAGAAGATTAACTGTGTTCCGATTTCAATTGAACTTGTTTTTTCAGGTTGTAATTCGGAATTATTTGCAATATTTGGAACAATTGCAGTAGCAAAACCTGCAAAGTTACTGGAAACCACAGGACGTGTTGCGGTTGATGCATATGGAACCGGATCGATAGCAGTATTTGCCCATCCTAATCTTAGTTTACCCAGACTTAACCATTTTGCTTTGATGAATTCAGAATAAAGGAAACTTGCAGTTGCAGAAGGATAGAAGTAAGAGTTATTATCTGCTGGTAACGTTGAACTCCAGTCATTTCTTCCTGTTAAATCAAGATATAAGAATGATTTGTAAGCAAATGAAGCACTTGCATAAAGTGAATTTCTGCGAAGTCTTGATTTAAGTGGAGTTGAAAGTAGATTTCCAACTGAATTAGTTAAATTATAATATTCAGGAACATTTAGACCGCCTTGTGTTTCAATATAATTATTTTCAGATTTTCTGTCCTGTCTGTTTGCACCAACGAAAGCTGTCAGGTTAAGTGAAGAACTAAGCTCTGTTTTATAATTCAACTTCATTTCATAGTTGTTTTCATTGAAGAAAATGTTTTGTTCCAGATATTCTGATGTATTTACACCACCTTTAGCAATACGCTCCTGACGGTTATCATTGTAATAGTCAGTTTTGATTGCTCCTGATAATGATAATTTTGGAGTGAACTCGTAATTTAATGCAGCAGCACCATAAACACGGTTACGCTGATCTGTTTCATAATTTTCATAAGCTACCCAATATGGATTATCCCAGTAGAGTGGAGTAAGATCAGTTTCAGAATTCATATTCCATGTACGCTGACTTCCATCCGGATTAGTGTAGTCTTTCAATTGTTCCATGTCTAACTGACGTTCCCACCATTGTGTGAAATTTGAAGTAAGGTTATTGTAACCTGTTTGCGGACGACCTTTGCCATTTGCTCCAACATAATTTACACTCAAGGTACTTGAGATCTTTGGAGTGAATTTGTTAGACCCGTTAAAGCTGAAAATATTTCTGTTGATCTTTGAATTAGGAACTGTTCCTGTTTGATTAAAGTTTGTATAAGACAAACGATATTTTGTAAGTTCATTACCACCATCAACTGAAACGTTATTGTTTGTTGTAACACCTGTTTCGAAGAAGTCTTTGATGTTATCCGGATGAGCTACCCAAGGTGTAAGTTTTCCATAGTTCGGCATACTTGGATAGTAGCTATCCCACTGACGTACTAACTGGCCTTCTAATTTCGGGCCCCAGCTTCCATCATATTCAAAATTCGAACGAAGTTGAGTCGGATCAAGATCACTAACGATAAAGTCAGGACTTGCACCACCACCATAAAGATCCTGATATTCAGGTAATACGGCTACTTTACTGAAAGTGATACCTGAAGATAGAGATACTCCGATTGGATTTTTTCCGCCAGCGACACGTGTACTTCCTTTTTTAGTTGTGATAATTACCACACCATTGGCTCCCTGAGAGCCATAAAGTGCAGTTGCAGAAGCACCTTTAAGTACGTTAATGGTTTCAATGTCGTCAGGATTGATATCCTGAGCAGCATTACCATAATCGTAACCTAATGCACCACGAGCCTGATCAAGTGTTGTAAAATTTCCATTGTTTACAGGAACTCCATCAACAACGAAAAGTGGTTGATTCTCATAAGAGATCGAACGAACTCCACGAAGTAGAATTCTTGAGGAACCACCAATATTGGAAGATCCTGAAATTGTTACACCGGCAACACGACCTTGAAGTGAATTGATGAAGTTTCCTTCTTTTGCAACGGAAATGTCATCACCTTTTACTTGCTGTGTAGCATAACCTAATGACTTCTGCTCTCTGGTAACTCCAAGGGCAGTTACTACCACTTGATTCAATTGTTGAATGTTTGGTTCAAGTGTAACGTTCACAACATCCGATGCAGTAAGATCAAATGTTTTTGTCATAAAGCCAATTCCGGAGATTTGAATTTGCTTCGCATCGGCGGGTACACCAACTTTGAAATTCCCATCAATATCAGTTGTGGTTCCGACGGTTGTCCCGACGACCAGAACAGTCACACCGGGTATACCTAGATTATCTTGCGAGGAGATAACCTTTCCGGTGATTTGTCTTTCTTGCGCATGCACTTGCAGACTAAAGAATGCAAGCATTAGCGCGAATAGCGTAAGTGCTTTTCTCATAGAGGTTAGATTTGGTTAAACGAATTCCTTAAATTTTGTCTAATTTAAAGA